>JAICXU010000262.1 GCA_025934595.1 Polyangiaceae bacterium
AGCCTCTCGGCGACGGGCCTTCCGCACAAGAACGACATCGCGCTCCCGGTGAGCGAGCTCGAGACGTTTTGTGCGACCTTCGAATCGATCTTCCGCGAGCGCTACCCCGGTTGGGAGATTTGTCTCTTCGGTCACATCGGCGACGGCAACTTGCACGTGAACGTGATGAAGCCGAACGGCATGGGCAAGGAGGAATTTTTGGACAAGACGCACGAAGCGGATCGGGCCCTCTTCGAGCTCGTACGCGCGCATCACGGCAGCGTGTCGGCCGAGCACGGCATCGGTCTGCTCAAAAAAGATTTCCTCGGCTACTCACGATCGCCCGAAGAAATGGCTGTTTTACGAGCTACGAAGCGCGCGCTCGATCCGCTCGGAATCTTGAATCCGGGAAAAATTTTCGACGTCGGGTGAGAGTCACGCGTCCCCGTTCACGCGAAAATTTTCATAGAGGCCGGTGGCAGGATCGAAGTCGATGCTGAAGAAGCAATCGCCGCCGTCTTGGGCCTCGATGAGGACGCGCCTCCACATGGGGCTTTCGACGAGGGAGCGCAGCTGATCGAGATGCGAAGACGACTCGTGATCCAGCGCGTCGGGACAGAAATAGTTCAGATGCACGAGGCGCCGGCTGAAGGCCCCCGTTCCCAGAATCTGCCCATAGTAACCATCGAACTTCGCTGCAAGCGGCCCATCGTTCGCGAGAAGAAAGTCTCGAACGCCGGCGTCCGCGCGCTGCGCTTCGCCACGCGAGACCCGCCAGTACGTCGAATGGTAATGCCCGTACCACGTTTGGTCCGGAAGGATGGCGCGGCGCTTGGCTTGGAGTGAAGACGAGCTACATCGCGCGAGCGCGCCGCACGCGACTACGAATGCGACGAACGAGCCAGCACCGATCGCGAGCGTCGCTCGCTTCAATCAGTAGCTCTTGACGAGCGTGCGCTCGGCACGCGCGCTTCCGACGTTCGTGACCTTGATCGACACAAAGCCGACCGGACCCTCGGGCACGATGAGGAAGCCGCCGCCGCCGTGATCCAGCTTGTGGAGCTCGGCGGTCACCGTGAGCATCGTGTTGCCCTTCGCATCGAGGTACGTGACGGTGTGATCGCCGGGCTGCGGCTTGTCGCGCATGTCGATCGCCTGGCCCCACGTGACGTTGCCGGCGCTGTCGATGTTCACGAAGCGATGAGCCTGCGGCGTCGCGAACTTGAGCGGCGATCCGATCATGTCGGCGGCGCCGTTCACGGTCGCGACGCGCGCAGCGAGCGCCTGATACGTGTAGTCGCTCACCCACGTGGGCGGGCAGTAGCCCATCATGTCGCCGGTCTGCGACGGATCGATGAATTGCTTGCCGACGATGTCGTAGCCGACGACACCGATGCTGCCCTCTTGGCCTTGCGCGCCGTTGATGATGTACGAGCTCGGGAAGCTCGAATCGATGCCGCTCGCGCCGCATCCCGGCGCGTGATCGCGACCGTGAGCGTGGCCGACCTCGTGCGCCATCGTGAACGCCGTGTCGGTGCCGGTGTATCCGAGCCCCGTGCTGACGCGACCAGACGGATCGTCGGCGCTGGCGACGGTGCTGAGCCCCGCGATGCATCCTCCGCCGCAGAAAGAGCTGAACGACGACTTCGGGTCGAACGTGATCCAGTAGTAGACGTCGTCCGGCGGGTTGTCGCTCTCGCGGAGGCTCGTTCCCCACTCGAGGACGTTCTCGAATCCTTGCGAGCTCGTCGGCGCCACGGCATACGGCGCGTTTTCTTGCGCGTGCACGGTGATCTGCACGTCGGTCACCGGATAAATGCCGAACATCGTGTCGTGCAGAGTCTGCAGCTGCGAGCTCGACGTATCGGGCGCGTAGCCGCCGCTCACGACCGTGGGCACGACGACGATCTTGAGCGGGCCGGTGTCTTTCGCAGTCGTCGCGTCGACCGAGCCGTCCTGCGGATAGCGCGCGGTGCTCACGGTGCCGGAAGGCACGTTAGCTGCGCTCGTGTCGACGAGCGCGACGGAAAATTTGCCGCCGGTCACGAGGTCGGCGGCGGGCACGTCGAAGTTGATCGTCGAGCTCGGATCGTTCTCGGACGAAGCGCCGCTCACCGAAAGCGACTGCGAGATCTGATCGAGCGCCTTGCCCGCGCCGTCTTCGAAGCGAAGCTGCGCGTTGACGTTTCCGCTGAAGCCGCTGTGCGGTGAGACGAACACGCGAAAGAGCGCCGGACGACCCGCGACGACTGGCGTCTGGTGCGCCGCCGCCTTCGAAGCTTTGACGAGCTCGACCTCGGTGGCCTGGTAGACGTTGATGTCGGTGACGTCGACGCTTTGCTGAAGCTGCGTGGGCGCGGGAGGGACCACGCCGCCTCCGCCGTCTTTTCCGCCGCCACCGCTGCCCCCGCCGCCGTTGGAAGAATCATCACCGCCGCCGCCACCGCCGCCGCTCGAGTCGTCGCCGCTCGAGAAGCCGCTCGGTGCCGTGCCCGAGCACGCAGCGACGAGAATGATCAACGAGCAACCGAAGGAATAGCGCACGAGCTTGTGCGCGTCTTGCCTGGTAGTCATGTTCGCTTTCATGATCGCCTCCGCGTGGCGCCACTACGTCCGGTAGCGCGCATACCTGCCGCGCGTCTTGAATGACCTCGAAGGGAGTTTCGCTTCGAGTACGGACAACTTCATAGCGCACGACGAATTCGTGAGCCACGGAAGCCGCACGCATGGAGTGCGATTTATCCGCAATTTCCCGCGAAAATTGCAGCGTCTCTGGCTTGCCATCGGGAGCGATCGCGCGTCGTCAGAAAGTTGCACTTTCCATGTATGAATCGTCGCGCGTCAGGGAGCCTGCGTTCCCCATGTCGCTTCGATCGCGATGCCGCGCGCGCCGGAGTCGGCGTCGGCCGGCGGCAAAATCAAAAGACGAATCGGAGCGATCACGCAGAGGATCGCCGTCGCCGCCGCTTCTTTTTGCGAGAGCTTCGAGATGTTGAGACCGCCAACGGTGCCGCGATCGTCGATCTGCGCGACGACGCGAACCGCTCCCGGCACCAAATGATTTTGCGCCGCCTGGTCGCGCACGCAATCGTTCATTTGGTCGGCGACGCGATCGACCGCCGACGCTGCGACGGCCGCGGGCATTCCCCTGCCCTCCGCGAGCGCGACGACTCCGAGCGGGCGACGCGCGACGTACTCGTATCCGTCCTGCGTCTGATTTTTCGGATCGACGCGGACGTCGTGCGTCTCCGGCACGACGTCGCGACTGTTTCCGCAAGCGATCGTCGGAGCGAAAAGGAGCGCGACGATCGCCGCGACTCTCATCCGCCGAGCACGTGCTTCGCGATCACGATGCGCTGAATCTGCGACGTGCCTTCGTAGATCTGGAGCACCTTCGCGTCGCGCATCAATTTCTCGACCGGATACTCCTTCATGAAGCCGTTGCCGCCGAAGACTTGCACCGCGTCGATCGCGGTCTGCATCGCGCTGTCGGCGCCGTACGCTTTCGCGTAGCTCGAGATGATGGGATTGCGAATCCCCTTGTCGAGATTCCACGCTGCTTTGCGCACGAGGAGGCTCGTCGCCTCCACGCGGATCGCCATCTCGGCGATCATCTGCGCGACGAGCTGATGTTGCCCGATGGGCACGCCGAAGGTCTTTCGTTCTTTCGCATACGCGATGCATTCGTCGAGACAGCGCCGCATGAGACCCGTCGCGATCGCGCCGATGTCGGGGCGCGTCTGATTGAACGTCTCCATCGCGATCTTGAATCCTTGTCCCGGAGGCGCGAGCACGTTGGCGGCCGGAATTTTCACGTCCTCGAGGGTGACCGTGCACGTCTCGCTCGCGCGCTGCCCGAGCTTGTCTTCGTGCTTGCCGACCTTCAGACCCGGCGTGCCGCGCGGAACGATGAACGCGCCGATGCCTTTGTGACGTAGCGCCGGATCTTCGGTGGCGAAGACGGTGATGAACGCCGCCATGCCCGCGTTCGTGATGAATTGCTTCGTGCCGTTCAAGACGTATCCGGTGCCGTCTTTGACCGCGCGCGTTTGCAATCCGGCGACGTCGCTGCCCGCGCCCGGCTCGGTCGTCGCGTAGCTCGCGAAGCACGGCTCGCTCGCGAGCATGCCGAGATATTTTTTCTTCTGCTCCTCATTTCCGGCGAGCCGGATGGGCGTGAGGCCGAGCGTGTTCGCGGTCATGCTCGTTTGGATGCCGGTGCATCCATACGCGAGCTCCTCGGTGATGAGCGAGGACTCGACGTCCGAGAGACCTGCGCCGCCATATTCGGCCGGCAGCGTCGGATTCACGAGGCCGACCTTCCACGCTTCCTCGAAGACGTCGCGCGGAAACCTCGACTCGCGATCGCACTGCGCCGCGACGGGGATGATGCGTTCCTTCGTGAAGCGACGCGCGGTGTCGATGAGGGCGCGCTGTTCTTCGGTGAGCTCGAAATCGATCATGTGGAATACACCTTTAATAGAACGGGGCCGGCTGTTGCGTTTTGTCTCGTTGTCGCTTTGTGCTGCGAGCCAAGGCTGCGCTTACTCGCGCGAACGCCTCTTTTTCCGCTCGATCTCGCTGCGCACGGCACGTGCACCGAGCACGTATCCGGTAACCATGCCGATCATGAAGACACCGGGGATGAAAATAATGTGCTCGATGGTGGGCATGGGTACCCTGCGTGCTTTCGGGGCTGAGGCAGCTTCCTCATTCCATGGTGCGGAGTCCAGCGCAAAGGGGGGCCCTTCGTCATGAGCCAGCCCTTCGCGCCGGGAACCGTCATCGACGAGAAATACCGCATCGAGCGCGAGCTCGGAGCCGGCGGCATGGGCTTCGTCGTGCTCGCGTTCCACTTGGGCCTCGAGGAGCAGGTCGCGGTCAAGATGCTCCTTCCGGACGCGCTCGGCGATCTCGAAGCGGTCGCTCGTTTTTCGCGCGAGGCAAAGGCAGCGGCACGCATCAAGAGCGAGCACGTCGCGCGCGTGCTCGACGTCTCGTCGCTCGAGGACGGCACGCCGTACATCGTCATGGAGTATCTCGAGGGATCGGACCTCGAGCAGATCGTCGAAGCGAAAGGGCCGCTCCCGGTCGAGGACGCGGTCGACTACGTCTTGCAAGCGTGCGAAGCGCTCGCGGAGGCGCACGCACGCGGCGTCGTCCATCGCGATTTGAAGCCCGGCAATTTGCATCTCTCGAACCGCGCCGACGGCTCGCCGCTCGTGAAGGTCCTCGATTTCGGGATCTCGAAGATCGCGACGCGAGAAAATGACGGCTCGGTGACGACGACGTCCGCGCTCCTCGGCTCGCCGCTCTACATGTCGCCCGAGCAGATGAAGGCGACGCGCGACGTCGACGGTCGCTCGGACATTTGGGCGATGGGCGTCGTTCTCTACGAGCTCTTGACTGGTCTGTCGCCATTTTCGGCGCCGTCGATGCCGCAAGTGTGCGCGCGCGTGCTCGACACCGATCCCGATCCGATCCCCGTCGAGGCGAACGTCCCGGCCGCTCTCGGCGCCGTCATCATGCGATGCCTCGAAAAGAATCCGGAGCGACGCTACCAAGACGTCTCTGCGCTCGCCGTCGACCTCGCGGCGTTCGCTCCGGCACGCTCGGAAATTTGCATCGAGCGCATCGCAAAAGTGATCGAGTCGCCGCC
>JAICXU010000489.1 GCA_025934595.1 Polyangiaceae bacterium
GCGGTGTCGGCGTGGGCGTCGTTGCGGTGGGCGCGGCCGTCACCGTGGGCGCCGCGGTCGCCGTTGCAGCCGTGGCTTGATCGAAAGGATTCGTCGGAGGCGGAGCCGTGATCGCCGCCGTCGGCGCGGTGAGCGCCGCGTTCGGATCGGTCGCGACCGCCGTGGGAATCGCGCCGCTGTTCGCGTTCGCTTCCGCGATCGCGATGCCGCCGTCTGCCGACGCTCCCACCGCTTCCTCGCGCGACGTATTGAGCATGCGGACCGCAAAATAAAGCCCGACGCCCAGCACGGCGATCACGACGAAGATCGCCGCCGCGATCACCATCGATTTCTTCGACGCTGGCGCGGCCTGCGGTTGTGCGCCGAATTGCGCGTTCGCATTCGGCGGAGGCTGCGGCCAACCGGCCGCCGCATAATTTCCGGGCGTCGCCGGTCCACCTTGCGGCGGCATCGGTCCGGGATATCCGCCCGGCATCCCCGGCGCGCCCTGTTGCATGCCCGGTTGCATGCCCGGATGCATCCCCATGCCTTGCGGTGGCATTCCCGGACCGGCGCCAGGAGGCAGACCCGGAAACTGCGGCGGACCATTGTTCATGAGCGGCATCGTCATGCCGAGCGCGGCTGCGTTTTGAAATTGCGGAGAATTGAGCTGCTGCTGCTGAAAGGTTTGGTTCGCGAGCGGCGAGTGCATCGCGAGCGTCGCAGGCTCACCGCTCGAATCGAGCGGAATTCCGCCGGGCGACGCATTCGTTCCAGGCGCAAAGCCGCCTTGCGGCGCCGGTCGTCCCGCGGCCGGAAGCGGAGTCGGAGGCCATGGCGCACCCGCGGCCGGAGGTTGCATCGCCATCGTCTGCCCGCCCGCATCTTGGCTGCGCGTGGTTTGTTGCTGCGCGCGCGAAAGAAAATCTTTCACTTCCGGAGGCAGGCCTTGTCCGCCCGAAAATTGCGGCGAATTGAGATCCACATTTCGCGTGGGCTCGTCCTCGTGCAAGCCGTTCGCTTCGTCGAACATGCCCGTCGTATCTGCGACGATGGTCGCCGGGTCGTCGCCTTCGCCGTCGACTCCGGGAGGAATGCTGTCGATTTGCGCGGCGGCTTCTTCTTCCGCTTCCCTCAGCATCGCATTGCGAAGCTGTCCCCAGAACTCGCCGACGTCTTGCGCGCGCTCGCGCGGATTCACGGCAAGCGCACGCGCGAAGACTTCGTCGAGCGCGCTCGACACGTGCAAACCGAGCCGCGTCGGCGTCGGAGCTTGCGCGGGATCGACCGCTTGCATCAAGCACTCCGCGACGCTGTCGACATTGCGTACGCGTTGATCGCGCATCGCCTCGAGCAAGACGAGCGCGAGCGAGTAGACGTCGGTCCACGTGCCGATCGAGCCGATTTTCGGGTCGAATTGCTCGGGCGCGGCGTACGGCGCGGAGAACACGACGAGGCTTCCGGTCGACTGCGCCAATGGCGCGATGCCCAAATTGCCGTCGCTCAGGATCTTCGCCATGCCGAAGTCGAGCACCTTCATGCGGTAGCCCTCGCGCGTCTGCGCGAGAAAAAGATTTCCGGGCTTCACGTCGCGATGCACGACGCCGTGGGCATGCGCATACGCGAGCGCCTCGGCGGCGGGCGCGAACATTTGCACGATCTCGTCGAGCTTGCGGCCGGTTTGATGCGAATCACGGCGCTGTTTGTAATCCTGCGAGAGCGTGATGCCGTCGAGCCACTCGAGCACCATGTACGGAATCACTTGGCCCGAGGGCGACGTCGTGCTGCCGCTGGTGATGCTGCGGACGATATGCAGATTGCCTTGCGACAGGCGATACGCGATGCGGCTCTCGTCGCGGAAACGATTTTGGAATTGCTCGATGACCTCGCGCGCGAGCGACTGCGGGAGCTTCAGGCACTTGATGGCGATCGGCTCTTGGAGGCCGAGATGGAATCCTTTGTAGACGACCGAGAAGCCCCCCTCGCCGATCCACGAATCGACGCGGAACTGCCCGTCGATGACACTACCGATGACGCCAAACGGATCGCCCGACATGTGTTTGCGAACGATATCACGAAGCGGAGCACGCAAGTCGCGCGCAAAATGCGGTTATTTCGCGATGTGGAACGCGTGATCGACGGTCGCGGGGGCACCTTCGAAGCGCAGCGTATGCGCGGTTTTGTAGCGCTGGATCACGCAGTCCGCGCCAGGCATCGAGGCCGGATCGATCGCCACCTTCTGCACCGTGCCGTCGTTCGCGAAGGTCACGTGCGCGATTCCCTTTTGCCCACGCGCATTCGCGCAGCTCACCAAGATCGCGTCTTCGGTACCGAGCGCACGATTGGCCGCGGTCGGATTGAACGCGTTGGGATCGATGGGAGTTGGGGTTGGGGTCGAAGTCGAAGTCGAAGTCGAGGTCGAGGTCGAGGTCGGGGTCGGGGTCGCGGTCGCGGTCGCGGTCGAGGTGGAAGTCGACGCCGACGCCGAGGTCGGGGTCGAGGTCGGGGTCGCGGTCGCGGTCGCCGTGGGCAGCGATGTCGCGGTGTCCGTCGCTACGGGAATCGCCGATGCGACCGGGATGGGTGGCGCCGTCGATGTCGAACGGTGCGCGTAGAGGAGAACTGCGACCGCGACGCCGACGAGCAAGAGCACCACGCCGACGATCACGTAGACGATCGGCGACGGGCCGCTCGACACGCGCACGATGCTCGTGTCGTCGTTGAATCCGCCACCCGAATGCGGCCCCGGTTGTTGCAGCGGCAAAATCGGCGGCGGCGGGGCGCCGTAGGCAGGCTGCATGTTCTGCATGCCCGGCTGCGACGGGTGCGGCGGCGGGACCTGCGCTTGGATCGCTTGGACCAGAATGGGAGCGGCCAGCGTGGGCTGCGTGCCGAGATTTTCCGGCGCGATCATCGTCGCGGAGAAGCGACCGTCGATGTCGTTCGCCGCCACCGTCGACGCGAGACCCGAAGGACCGATCCTCACCGCCGGCGCGCTCGGCGCCGGCTTCGCGTTTTGCATCGGCGATTCCATGCGGACCGTCTGCGTACCGAATTGCGGTTTGCGCAGCGCCATGCCTTGCGGCGGTGGCGACATCTTCATCGAAGGCGACGGCAGCGAAATGTTCCTGATCTGGAGCGCGCCCGCGAGCTCGCTCCAAAATTCGCCCGCCGTCTGCTGCCGTTCCGACGGCTTGATCGAGAGAGCGCGCGCGAACACTTTTTCGACGGCGTCGGGAATGTCGAGCCCGAGGGAACGCGGCGTCGGCCTTCTTTTCTCGTCGAGCGTCTCGGTGACGAGCGCCGCGATGTTCTCGCCCGTGAGCGACGGCTCGTCGCGCAGCGCCTCGGTGAAGACGATCGCGAGCGTATAGACGTCGGTGTAGGGGCCTATTTTTCCGAGCTTTTCGTCGAATTGCTCCGGTGCTGCGTACGCCGGCGAAAAAATTTTGATCTGTCCGATCGTCTGCGCGCGAGGCCCGAGCTCCAGCGCGTGATCGCTCACGATCTTCGCGACGCCGAAGTCGAGCACCTTCGCTTTCACGCCTTCGCGCGTCTGCGTGAGAAAAATATTTCCGGGATTCAGATCGCGATGCACGACGCCCGCTTGATGCGCATATGCGACGGCCTCGAACGCGGTCGAGAAGAGCGCCGCCGCTTCCAGCATCGGGCGCCCGCGCATTGCCGACGCACGACGCCGTTCGAAATCCTGCGCGAGCGAATGACCCTCGAGCCATTCGAGGACCGTGTACGGAACGAGCGAGCCGGTGGTGCCCGCGATCGTGGTGCCGCTCGCGATGCTGCGGACGATGTGCAAATTCCCCTGCGAGAGCCGATAGAGGATGCGGCCTTCGTCGCGAAAGCGACGCACGAACGACTCGACGATCGCCGAGCCGAGCGTCGATTGAAGCTTCAGACATTTGACCGCGACGATCTCGCCGAGACCCGTGTGGTAGCC
>JAICXU010000182.1 GCA_025934595.1 Polyangiaceae bacterium
ATGAGGATGATTTTCTCGACGTCGCCGTGAAGCTCTCGTCTGCAGGGCGTGCGAAGCTCAAAGCGGCGACGGCCGACTGGATTCATCGGCGGCTCGCCGTCCTCGCCGACGGCATGGTGTCCATCGCGCCGCTCGTGAAAGGCGAGATCGACACCGGCACGCTCACGATTGCGTTCGGCAAGCGCACGCCGGCCGAGCTCGACCGGGCGCAGGCCTACGTCTCACGAATCCTCGGAAAATAAAGCTCGAAACGCGTCCGCGGGTTTCGTCTCGACGCGCTTTCCGGAGAGCGATATGACGCCCGCATGCCCGATTTTCAGAAGCTCGCTCAAGCCTGCACGATCGCCCGCGGCCTCGCGATGGATGCCGTTCACGTGTCGAACTCCGGCCACCTGGGGCTGCCGCTCGGCTGCACCGAAATCGGCGCCATCCTTTACGGCGATCTTCTGAGGCACGATCCTTCGGAGCCGCGCTGGATCAACCGCGATCGCTTCGTGCTCTCCGCGGGCCACGGCAGCATGTTCCTCTATGGCTGGCTGCATCTCACCGGATATCCGCTCTCGCTCGAAGAGGTGAAAAACTTCCGCCAGTGGGGATCGCTCACGCCGGGGCATCCCGAGTTCCAACACACCGAAGGCGTCGAAGCGACGACGGGCCCGCTCGGACAGGGCGTCGGCAATGCGGTAGGTCACGCGATCGCCGCGAAGATGCTCGCCGCGAAATACAATACGAACGAGCACACGATCTTCGAATCGACGATCTGGTGTCTCGCCGGCGACGGCTGCATGCAAGAAGGCGTGTCGGCGGAGGCCTCCGCGTTCGCCGGTCATTTCAAGGTCGACAATCTCGTTCTCATCTACGATTCGAACGACGTCACGCTCGACGCGCCCGCATCGAAGACGCAGAGCGAGGACACGGCGAAGCGCTACGAAGCCTACGGCTGGGAAGTGTTCCGCATCGAGCACGGCAACGACATGCCGGAAATTCTCGATGTGTTGACGAAAGCGAAGAATTCGAAGAGCGGCCGGCCGCGCTTCGTCGTCGCGCGCACGATGATCGGCAAGGGAATTCCCGAGGTCGCGGGAACGTACAAAGCGCACGGCGAAGCGGGCGCAAAGTTCGTCGATGCGTCGCGAAAATTGCTGGGCCTGCCCGACGAGCATTTCTACGTGAGCGACGAAGTGAAATCGTTCTTCGCGGAGCGCAAGAAGGAGCTCGCGACGAAACGCGGCGAATGGGAAAAAGTTTTCAGCGCGTGGAAGTCGAAGAATCCCGATCTCGCGAAGCAGCTCGACGACGCAATGGCGCATCGCGCGCCGAAAAATCTCGTCGACGCGGTTCCGGAGTTTCCCGCGGACGCGAAGCTCGCCACGCGCAAGGCGGGTGAGGCCGCGCTCCAACCAATCGCGAAAGCGGTGCCCTCGCTCATGGGCGCATGCGCCGATCTCTACGGCTCCACGTTCAATTACATCGCCGACGGCGGCGACTTCGACGCCACGCATCCCGGGGGCCGCAACATTCGCGCGGGGATCCGCGAGCACGGCATGGCCGCGATCATGAACGGCATCGCGTATCACGGCGGTGTTCGTCCGAGCTGCGCCACCTTCCTCGTATTTGCTGATTATTTGCGGCCTTCCGTGCGTCTCGCGGCGCTCTCGAAGCTGCCGGTCATCTATCACTTCACGCACGACTCGGTCGGTGTCGGCGAAGACGGGCCCACCCATCAACCCGTCGAGACGGTGATGGGCCTCCGATGCATTCCGAACCTCGACGTGATTCGTCCGGGCGATCCGGAAGAAACGGCGGCAGCGTGGGCATGCGCCGTGGAGCGCAACGACGGTCCGACGCTCATGGCGCTGTCACGCCAAGCGGTGCCGATCCTTCCTGCCGACGCGAAGACGAAGCGTGCAGGCACGGCGAAAGGCGCGTACGTCCTCGTCCACGAGACGAACAAGCTCGAGACGATCTTGATCGCGACGGGCACCGAGGTGCAGCACGCGGTCGCGGCCGCAAAGGATCTCGGACCCGGCACCCGCGTCGTGTCGATGCCGTCATGGGAGCGTTTCGAGCGGCAAAATCAGGCCTATCGTGACGAGGTGCTTCCGCCATCGTGCAAGCGTCGCGTGTCGATCGAAGCTGGCATCACGCTCGGATGGAGCAAGTGGGTGGGCGACGCGGGCAAATCGATCGGCATCGATCACTTCGGAGCGAGCGCCCCGGGCAACACCGTGATGGAGAAATTCGGCATCACGGCGAAGCACGTCGTCGAAGCGGCGAAGTCGCTCTCCTGACGCCGTCGGAGGTTATTTGCGCGCGCGCAAAATGGCTCCGCCGGAAGCGAAGTACACGTAGTCGCCTTGGATGACGAAGCTCGTCGTGGGCTCGGCCGCGATTTTCGTGAGACAAGTGCCATCGTCGGCGACGCGCGCGATGCCGGTGCCGGTGACGAAGTAGGCGTTCCCTTTGTCCAGCGAGATGGCGCCGAGCCCGATTTGCCCGGTCGCGATCTTCGCCGCCGCCCCACCATCCAGCGGGAAGCGCGAAACGGTTTGGGCCGTGGTGTCGCTCACGTAGACATTCGTGCCGTCGGTCGCAATCGCGGTGGGATCGCCCGGGTCGACGTTGAACGGAGCGCCCAAGCTCTGGTTCGACATCGTGGCCTGGATTTCGTAGAGCTCCCGCGGCCCCGCGTCTCCCGAGTGCACGAAAACGATGTCGTCCGCCGCGGAAGCAAGGACGCTTGGCGTCACGTAGAGAAGGGCCGTGTCACTCGGGGGTCCTAGAATGTCTAGATTCGTCCGAGCGTAGAGAAAGTCGGTGGCGCGAGACCAAAGGTGAGCGACCTGGTTGTTGTACCGCACGACGCCCGCGTCGTCGGCACCCGACGCGGAGATCGCGCTCGTACCCACGCACTCGAGGACTCCCGTCGTGTCGGCGGGAATGTCGTGATCGATCCAGCAAAGGTGCGACGACGTCACTCCGATCGCGTCGATGCCCGACGGCCGAGTCGATACAGGTAAAATATTGGCAGGCGGCGCATCGGTGAGGAGCGCGCGCTCGATCGTCGGCGTCGACGTGCTCGCCCAGTAGATGTAGATGCCGTCGCTGGCCACTTGATCGGGCAGATTCGACGCCTTCACGAACGTCTCGGCGGCTCCGGGATCGTTGTCGCACGGCGCGATGCCGCCGCTGTCCGTTGCGGCATCGTTCGTCGCGGCGCCGTCCGGCGTGCTGGCCTCACTTGCGCCGTCCGCGGAGCCGTCGATGCTCTCGGTGCCGTTGAAGGTCGTGTCGCCGCAAGCATCCACGAGCGCGGCGAGTGCGGGCGTCGCGATCCCGAGCGCCAGCAAGATCCCCCACCTTCGCATTCTCGAATTGTACATGCCCGAAACGAAATGAGCGATCAGCCTATGCCGCCCGCTGCTTTGTCGATCAGCCACGCGAGCGAGCCGCGCACGTCGCGCACGATACGCGCCGGCGTTTTGTGAACATCGCCCGACGTCGCCCATACTTTTTCGAGGGGGGCGGCCTTCTTCGAGCCGACCGCGAGCACGATCGCGTTTCGCGTCTCTTCGATCACCGGCACGGTGAGCGTCAAGCGCGGCTCGAGATTGTCGTGCGCTGGCACGGCGGCGACGAAGCGATCGGTGATGTCGATGGTGGGCAACCCCGGAAAGAGCGACGCGGTGTGACCGTCCTCTCCGATGCCGAGCACGACGAGATCCAGTTGCGGCGCGCCGTGCTTTCCCGCCGCCACGTGCTTCTTCAAGAGCGCTTCGTACTCGCGTGCGGCCGCATCCAAATCCTTCGCATCCGCGGGCATGCGATGCACGTGATCAGCCGCAATTTTGGCGGGATCGATGAGCGACTCTTTCGCGTGCTTGTAGTTCGATCGATCGTCGGTCGGTGCGACCGCGCGCTCGTCGACCCAGAACACGCGCACCTTGTTCCAGAAGATGCCTTCTTCTTTCGCGAGCCGCGCGTACGCCGCGCGCGGCGTGTCTCCGCCGGAGAGCGCGATGTTCGCGACGCCGCTTCTGCCGATCGCATCACGAATGATGCGTCCCATGCGCGCCGACGCTTCCTTCGCGACGCCGTCGCCGTCTTGCGCGGCGATGAGCAAACCCGGAACGACTTTCGTGATCATTGGATCGTGAGCCCTTCTTCGTAAATTTCTTCCGCGAACAACGCCGATTCGGCAAGCGCAGGATCGTTCGACGGCCGATGCAGCGTGCGCTCGAGCATGCGCGCGCCTTTGTTCACGCTGAGACGAACACGCTGCTCGGTGGCGCTCGGCACCTCCGCGTCGAGCTTCCACGTGAGGATGGCGGCGTTGCTGCCGCTCTCGACCTCGAGGTCGAGCGAGCCCGTCACTTTGAGACCCTGATCTTCGGCTTCGACGGTGACGCCCATGAGCGCGGCGGGCGCGATGCTCGGCGGGCGCGGCGCTTTGCGGAGCTCGAGCGCGACCGAGTCTCCGTCGGGCCGGCGAAATCGCACGCTGCCGCCGATCCGCTGCATTTTCCAGCCCAAACGCGTGGCGAACCAACCGAGGAGCAGCGCGCCTTCGGAGCCGAGCTTCGCGCCCGCGTCGGACGCTTGACGAATCACGAGCCGACGAATCTTGTGCGCGTGGCTTGCGAGCTTCGGCTCGTCGAAGAAGCGCGCACACATTTCTTGCCACGGCGCGAGGCGCGTCCAAGCGAGATCGGCGAGGTTCGGTCGTCCCGCTTTCGCGCGCGTCCATCGCGAGAGCTGGAGGAGCGATCCGAGCGACGTATACTCGGTGTCGAGCACCACGCGCGTGGCGTCATCGGCGAGCGCGGAGAAAACGGGATCGTCGACGTGCACGCGTGCGAGCCACACGAGCGACGTCGGGAGCTCCGGAACGAGGAGCGCTTCGACCGCGCTTCCGACGCGCGCGCAGACCGCGCCGGAGGCAAAGAGGCGCACGCGCTCGGAGCACGTCGCATTTTCGCCGATCCCGCACACCGCGCTGACATCGCCTTCGAGGATGCTCGCCGCGCCGTCGGGCTCGAGCCCCACCACGATCGCACGCGCGGGAATGTTGAGAATGACCTCGTCGATGATCGCCAAGTAGCGATCGGCGACCTCACGCGATGCCACGACGACGAGGTTCGTCGTGCAAGCGCGGGCCTTCGACGTCTCGCCCGGTGCCGTCGTCCAGATGTCGCGGAGCTCCTTTTCGATCGCCGCGATCGTGGTGGAGCGAGGCGGCGACACCGAGGGCATCACGGCTTTCTCCAGCGGCGACCGTCACGCGCCAGGAGATCGTCCGCTTGCTCGGGTCCCCACGAGCCCGACGCATAGAGAGGTGGCGGCGCATTTCCGCCTTTTTCCCAAGCGTCGAACACGTGATCGATGAAAGCCCATTGCTCGATCACCTCGTCGCCGCGCGTGAAGAGCGTCGCGTCGCCGCGCATCGCGTCGAGCAAGAGGCGCTCGTAGGCTTCGGGCGTGTTCGATCCGAAGGCGGCGCCGTAACGAAAATCCATGGCGACGTCGCGCAAGATCGTTTGCTGCCCGGGCTCTTTCGTCGTGAAGCGAATCGCGATGCCTTCGTCGGGCTGGATGCGCATCGCGAGCACATTCGGCGTGATGCCGCCGTCGCCCGCGTGAAAGAGCGTGTGCGGCACCTTTTTGAACTGCACCGCGATCTCGGTGACGCGACGAGCGAGACGTTTGCCCGCGCGCACGTAATAAGGAACGCCGCCCCAACGCCAATTGTCGATGAAGACGCGCATCGCGACGTACGTCTCGACGCGCGAGTCACCGGCGACGTCGGGCTCTTCGCGATACGCCGGCACCTCGTCGGCGCGCACGAATCCGCGGCCATATTGCCCGCGAATCACGTTCTCGGAGACCGCCGATCGCTCCATCGGCCGGAGCGATTTCAAGACCTTCACTTTTTCGTCGCGCACGGCATCGGCGTCGAGCGAGATCGGCGGCTCCATCGCCGTGAGGCAAAGGAGCTGCATCAAATGATTTTCGACGATGTCGCGCGTGACGCCGGTCTCCTCGTAGAACTTGCCGCGTCCCTCGACGCCGATCTCCTCGGCGACGGTGATCTGCACGTGATCGATGTGCTCGCGATTCCAGATCGGCTCGAAGAGCGAGTTCGCGAAACGGAACACCAAGAGATTCTGGACCGTCTCTTTTCCGAGATAATGATCGATGCGGTAGACCTGATCCTCGCGGAACACGGAGCGGATCGTGTCGTTCAATTCGGTGGCGCTCGCGAGGTCGTGCCCGAACGGCTTCTCGAACACGACACGCGTCCATTTGCCGCCGCTCGATCCGACGAGGTCCGCTTCTTTCAGGCCGGTCACGATCTTGCCGAAGTCCGACGGCGAGACGGCGAGATAAAACAGCCTATTTTCACGGGTGCCGCGCTCTTTGTCGAGCTGCTGCAGATGCTCGCGCAGCTTTTGGTACGTGCTCGGATCTTCGAACGTGCCCTGCACGTAGCTCACGCCCTTCTCGAAGTCGCTCCACACCGTTTGATCGATGGGCTTGCGACGTGAGAATTTTTCGACGCCTTCCTTCATGTCCTTGCGGAAGTCGTCGTTCGATTTCTCGCGGCGCGCCACACCGACCACGGCAAACGCGCCCGGCAAAAAGCGGCCGACCCCCAGGTTGTA
>JAICXU010001028.1 GCA_025934595.1 Polyangiaceae bacterium
CTTCGACTTCGACTTCGACTTCGACTTCGACTTCGACTTCGACCTCGCCTTCGCCTTCGCCTCCCGTCGATCACGCGCGCCGCGCGACACCCGACGATCCCGTGCATCTGAATACCGCTGCGCTCGACGATCTCGAGCGATTGCCCAGCATCGGTCCGAAGCGCGCCACGGCGATCTTGGGCCTTCGGGCGAAGCTCGGTCGGTTTCGCGAGGTCGAAGACTTGATGCGCGTGAAAGGCATCGGGCGAGCGACCTTGAAGAAGCTGAGGCCTCTCGTTCGCCTCGATTGAGCCCTGGCGAGCTGAAACGCCGTAAAAATAGGCGTTTCGTCGCTTCTACGACTCGGCGCCCTTCACGCGCGAAATCGTCGCACCGAGCTTCGACAGCTTCTCTTCGATGCGCTCGTAGCCGCGATCGAGGTGATAGACGCGCCGCACCTCCGTTTCGCCTTCGGCGACGAGGCCCGCGATCACGAGCGAAGCGCTCGCGCGAAGGTCCGTCGCCATCACGCTCGCTCCGTACAGTTTGTCGACGCCTTCGACGACGGCGGTTTTTCCGCGAAGGGCCACGTTCGCCCCCATGCGCGAGAGCTCCGGGACATGCATGAATCGATTTTCGAAGATCGTCTCGGTGATGACGCTCTCACCGCGCACAAGAGACATCATGACGAGGAACTGCGCCTGCATGTCGGTGGGAAAGCCGGGATGCGGCGCCGTCGTCACGTTCACGCCGCGCAAATCGCCGGTACGGCGCACGCGAATTTTTTCGCCTTCCGCGGTGACCTCGATGCCCGCTTGCCGCATCTTCACGACGAGCGCTTCGAGATCGTGCATCTCCGCGCCTTCGATCGTGACGTCACCCCCGGTCACGGCCGCCGCCGCCATGTATGTGCCGGCTTCGATGCGGTCGGGAATGATCGCGTGATCGAACGGCTCGAGCGATCCCGGATCGCGCCCGACGATTTGAATCACGTCGGTGCCGGCGCCCGTCACGTCGCATCCCATCTTGTTCAAGATGCGACCGAGCTCCTCGACCTCGGGCTCGCGCGCCGAGTTCACGAGCGTCGTCGTTCCTTTCGCGAGCGCCGCCGCCATCATCAAGTTTTCGGTGCCGGTGACCGTGGGCAAATCGAAGACGATCTCGACACCTTTCAAACGTCCGCCGGCGGGTCCCTCCGCGATCACGTAGCCGCGATCGAGCCGAATTTTCGCGCCCATGGCCTCGAGGCCTTTCAAGTGCTGATCGATCGGACGCGCGCCGATCGCACAGCCGCCCGGCAAGCTCACCTTCGCGCGACCGAATCGCGCGAGCAGCGGCCCGAGCACGAGCACGCTCGCGCGCATTTGTTTCACGAGCTCGTACGGAGCCTCCGGCCGAACGTCACTGCCGGCGGTGACGGTGACCTCGGGCGCATTCACGTGCACGCCGCGCCCGAGAAATCGAAGCAGCGCCGCGGTCGTGTCGATGTCGCGGAGCATCGGCACGTTGCGAAGAAGGCTCGCGCCGTCCGAGAGCAGGGTCGCGCAAAGGATCGGGAGAGCAGCGTTCTTCGCGCCGCTGATCCTCACGTTGCCTCGGAGAGGCGCGCCCCCTTTGACGACGATGGCGTCCATGCGAACGACAATGCCCGAAAAACGCGGGCAATTCCAAAATTCAGCCCGGCGCGTCGCAGAAAAGAACGCCGCGGTCCGGCGAGTCGGGCTTGCACACGTAACCCTCGCTCTTGCGCGGGCAGTCGTCGCTGGTTTTGCAGACCGTGTAGCAGTGGCCCTCGAAGTTGCAGGCGTACTTGCTCGTGTCGCCGCA
>JAICXU010001096.1 GCA_025934595.1 Polyangiaceae bacterium
CCTCGATGTCGACGCGGCGGTCATGTTCCCACCCTGCCTCGTCTGTGCCCACCGCGTCGAGTTTTCCGCGCGAAGAGGTCGCGACGCGGTCGGCTCCGATGCCGGCGCTCGTCAAGAACGTCTTCACGGCTTCGGCTCGTTCCGCGCCGAGCCCCATATTGTATTCGTACTCGCCGCGGTTGTCGCAGTGGCCCGTCAAGAGAACACGCCGGCCCTTGAGCGGGCCCGTCGTGAGGCATCCCGCGAGACGCTGCAGCGTCTTCGTCGTGGCATCGCGGAGCGACGGCGATTCGAAATCGAACGTCGGCGCCGGGAAATCCGAGCATTCCGGACCCGCGTTGAGCGGCATCACGCAGTGTCCGTTCTCGCACTTCTGTCCGCTCGGGCACGGCTTGTCGTCGCCGCATTCCCGGGGCGCCGAAACCGGGGGAGCGCAACGATTGTTCGTGCACGGCGCGCCGCCGGGGCAGGTCGTTTTTTCGTCGCAGTAGCCCTGGATCTGCGTGCACGTGCCCGATTCGCATTTCTGGCCCTTGCCGCAACCCGTGTCGTCTTTGCATTGAACGCATTTCCCGTTCAAGCAAACGCCGTGGTGGCCGTCATTATTGCAGTCCTCGTCCGTGTCGCAGCTCGGATACTTGGCTCCGCCACAGGCTGCTGCGACGAGAAGCGTGACCGCGAAGCCAAAGACGAGTTTTGACGGCGCTACCGGTTTGCGTGCCATGTCTGTCCGGGTTACCGAAGGGGCCCCACCCTTGTCAATCGTGGGATTTTTCGCGCTGCCCGGACTCGTGCTAGGAGCATGCTCGTAGAAGGCAGAAGTACCCCTTTCCCGCATGATCGCCTCGGCTGAGATGAGAAGCTTGTCGATCGACTTCGATGCCAATCGGTATCGGACGATCTTGCGTCTCGCGGCGCCGACGGTCGTCGCGATGCTCACGCAGAGCATCGTGAATCACATCGATGTCGTGTTTTTCTCGCGCTTGCCGTCGTGGGAAGGATCGAATGCGCAGGCGGCGCTCATGCCGTCGCTCATCATCGTCTGGCTGTTCGGCGGGTCGCTCTCCGCGATCAGCGTCGGCACCCAGGCGATCACCGGCCGACGTTTCGCGGAAGGCGACTTTCGGGGCGCCGGCGCCGCTCTCACGAACGCCGCGTTTTTCTGCCTCGTCGCCGGCGCGGTGCTCTCGCTCGTCGGCTATCTGTCGCTTCCGCTCATTCTCGGCGCGATGATCAAATCACCGCCGGTCTTGAAGATCGCGATCGGCTATTCGCGATGGCGCCTGTGCGGCGTCATCTCGATGGCGATGACGATGGGCGTGAAAGCTTTCTTCGACGGTCTCGGCCGCACGCAAGTGCATCTCGTCGCCGCCATCGTCATGAATTTTTTCAACGTCGTCTTTTGTTACTCGTTCATTTTCGGTCATCTCGGCGCGCCGCGGCTCGGTCCCGAAGGCGCGGGCCTCAGCGCATTTCTCGCGACGTGGATCGGCCTCGCGATCATGCTCGTCTACGTGTTCCGCCTGTCGCCGCACTACGAGGCGTTCCAGCGGCGACACCTCTCGAAGACGCTCACGTGGAGCATTTTGAAGCTCTCGATTCCGGCCGCGCTCGCGACCGTCGTCATGATGGCGGGC
>JAICXU010001004.1 GCA_025934595.1 Polyangiaceae bacterium
CCGGGGCGGCCCGCTCGCATTCGCTTCGCGCACCGTCGCACGAAAGCGATCCCTCCCAATCCTTGCGATCGACGTCCCATCGCACGGGTCCGACGAGATTCGAAAGGGCCGCGTCGGTCGCGATTGCGTTCGCATCCGCGTCATTCCAAGCGCCGCCAGGCACGCGAAAGAGAGCGAGCTCGTCGTCGATGTACGGATCGATCCGCGTTTGATTCGCTTCGAGCTGCGCGCGCACCGTCGCGTCGGGGACGCGCCACAAAAGCACGTGATTTTCCGTGTGATTCGCGATCCGCTGACCGAGCTCGCGGAGGTCGTCGAGCACGGGAATGAAGTCGGCGCCGCTCGCGAAGACGCCCTCGCCTTTTCCCGGATCGGACGAGAGACCCGGCACCCACGCGCCGACGACGAAAAAGGTCGCCGCGATTCTCTTGCGGCTCAGGTACTCGGCGAGATCGAGCGTGTGGGCATCCGGCCCGTCGTCGTAGGTGAGCGCGAGGACTCCATCCGGGAACGCGCGACCATCGAGCTGCGTGCGAAAATCGTCGACCGGAGCTTGCGCCGGCGATCCGGTCGACACGGCGGCAGGGGCGCGATTTGCGTCGCTTCCTCGTGATCCGCATGCGAGAAAGAGCACGCTCGTGGCGAGCAGGCCGATCGCGCGGCGCCGATCAAGCCCGGCGAACGCGCTCTTTCGCATCTTGGGAGGTCTCGTCACGCGGTGTCTCCACGCTCTCACGCGAAAACGCATCCTAATCCAACGCTGTTCCCGCCGGTACGCCGAGTCGCACACGATTTTTCATGGAATCTGCCGAAAACCCCAAGCCCACGACCCGGGACATCCTGCGCATGGCGCTTTATTACGGCGTCGCGGGCTTCGGCGGCGGCTATTCGATCCTCGCGCAGCTTCGTCGCGACGTCGTCGAAAAGCGTCGTTGGCTCACGCAGAAAGAGTTCTTCGTGCTCGCGGAGCTGTCGAAAAGCTTGCCCGGCACGGCGGCGACGAGCCTCATCGCGCTCCTCGGACAGCGCGTCGGCGGATCGCGAAAGGGCGCGCTCGCGGCCTCCGCATTTCTAGTGCCGAGCATGCTCCTCATGATCGTGTGCGGCGCGGCCTACGACGCGATGCGCGCGCTCACGCACCTTTCGATTTTTTTCGACGGCATGAACGCGGCGATGATCGGTGTCGTCGGCGCCGTCACGCTCGATCTCGGAAAAGGCGGCCTGCATTCGAAACGCGCTATTTTTGCCGCGATTCTGTGCGGCCTCGCGTTGACGTTCCGCGTGGTCTCCGAGCCCGTGCTCGCGCTCGCTGCCGTGGCGTACGGCGCGGCGCGCGGCATTCGCGAGATGTCGATCGATCCGAACTCGCCCGGCGGTGAGCCGTCGCTTTTCCCCGGCGTGCTCGCCGCGACCGTCGCCATGACCGGCAAGCTCGCTTCGCTCGTGCGTGTGTTCGTTCCGATCGGCATCGTCACGTTCGGCGGTGGTCTCGCGATGATCCCGGCCATCGAGCACACCGTCGTCATCGAGCAGCACTGGCTCGATGCGAAAGCGTTCGCTGACGCCGTCGCGCTCGGACAAATCACGCCGGGCCCCATCGCGATCTGCGCCACGTTCATCGGTTTTCGTGTCGCCGGCGCGCTCGGCGCGGTCGTGGCCACAATGGCGATGTTCGGCCCGGCCATCGCCGTTTCGCTCGTCGCCGGTCGCTATGTCGATCGCTTCGGAAAAAATCCGATCGTGAAGGGCGCGCTCGAAGCCTTGGCGCCCGCCGTCATCGGCATGCTCGGCGCGGCCACGGTGAGCCTCGCCCGCGCGAGCCTCATGGGACCGGTCGAAGGCGCGCTCGCGATCGCCACGTTCCTCTTGCTCGTCAAAGCGAGC
>JAICXU010000991.1 GCA_025934595.1 Polyangiaceae bacterium
GATGTCGCGACCGCCATCATCACCCGCGGTCGTGCAAACATCGCCGGCCGGGCACGCCGGCGTTCCACTTCCACAACCTTCGACCAAGACTCCCGCGCCAGACGTGAAGAAAGCAATCGCAAAGACGAAGCGCACATGCCGCATGGAAAGCACCTCTCCTTTCGACAGCGTAGCACCTAGAATCACCGGCACATGAATTTCGACGAGCCGCGCCTCGCCACATTTCGCGCGCAACGGGCCACGGGAAAGCTTCATCTCCGTTACGAAGATCTCGCGCAGGACGGCCGCCCACTTCTCACGACGCTGCCCGTCGCGCTCGGCGTGCTCTGGCGATCGCTCACGATTCCCGCGCCGGTACGCGAAAAAATGCGCGAGCAAGGCATCATTCCGATCCTCACGCGGTATTCGATCGAAGCCTTCGCGGGACCCTTCGCCATCGAGCGCCCTCTCGAGGTCGAAGGCGGCTTCGAGCTCACGCACGCGCGCGACGAGAAGGGTGAGGTCTTGCGAATCTTTCTGGACATGGAGGCGAAGCTCACCGGAAAAAAGGGACGAACGAATTTGCCGCCGCCCGAGGACGAAGGCGCGACCGCGGTCGCCGGTACGATCGACGTCGAGCACGTCTTCACGCGTCCGTTCGCGCCGCCGGGTGAGCGCAAGATCACGTCGCTCGATTTCGACGGCGCGCCGTTCGTGCCGGAAAAGCAGCGCGATTTTTCTCCGCCGCAAGCCGCGATCGATCCGCCACGAGGGGCACGCGCGATCGATCCGGATTTCGTCGAGGACGAGACTCGCGTCGCGCTCGGCCTGATGCACACGGACTCGAATCAGCACGTGAACTCGCTCGTGTATCCGCGTCTCTTCGAAGAAGCGGCGCTTCGCCGGCTCGCCGCGCGCGGACGACCGACGACCGTCCTCGCGCGATCGCTCCACATCACGTATCGCAGGCCGAGCTTCGCCGGCGAGTCACTCCGCGTGTTCGTGCGCGCGTTCGACACCGATCGCGGAGTCGCTTGTGTCGGCTATTTTTTCGGCTCTTCCGACGACGCGTCGAAGGTCGATCGCGCGCGCGCGTTCATCCAAATGCGCTTCGAATGAAGCTCGCTTTGCTACTCTCGATGACGTGAGCTCCGACAAAACCGAACCGGCGCCGCTCGATCGCGCGGTGACCGTCCTCGATTCCTCGAGCAGAAAGAGCAACGCGATCTCGAATCGTGCCGTCAGCGTGATCGGTACGTCGCTTCGATTTTCCGAGCGCGCGCCGGAGATTACCGAGCTCGAGGCAAAGGAATTTGCGGACCGATATCGCGCATCGAGCGTCCTCGGCGAAGGCGGCATGGGCGAGGTGCGACTGTGTCGCGACGCGCGCATCGGACGCGACGTGGCGATGAAAGTGATCCGCGTCGATCGCGGCGGACAAGCCGAGCTTCGCGCGCGTTTTTTGCGCGAGGTTCGCGTGCAAGGGCAGCTCGAGCATCCGTCGATCGTGCCCGTGTACGATCTCGGAGTCGGGAAAGACGGCGAGACGTTCTTCACGATGAAGCGCATTCGCGGCCTCACGCTCGCGGACGTCTGCGATCATTTACGTATGAAGGATCCTGCCGCGATCGAGTCATATTCCCCACGAAAGCTGCTCGCGGCGTTCCAAAGCGTGTGCCTCGCCGTCGAGTTCGCGCACGCGCGTGGCGTCTTGCATCGGGATCTCAAACCGAGCAACGTGATGCTCGGCGACTTCGGCGAGGTCTACGTGCTCGATTGGGGCATCGCGAAGATCATGAGCGAGCCCGACGACGCAGGGCCGCCCATCATCGACTCCGATCAAGCCCTCGAGACGCAGATCGGCAGCTTCGTCGGCACGCTCGGCTATCTCTCTCCGGAGCAATTTTCGGGAGAATACCTGGACGGTCGCAGCGAC
>JAICXU010000527.1 GCA_025934595.1 Polyangiaceae bacterium
CCGCTTGCCAGCTCGGCTCCGCGCTGTACGCGAGGGCGATGTCGTCGCGAAGCGGATCGTCGCCGTGCGTCCATACGTCGCGCAAGAGTTCGACGACGTGCCTGCCTCCGATTCTTCCGAGCGCACGAACCGCGTCGGTGCGCGCGAGACCGTCCGGGTCGAGACGCGCGGCTTCGGCGAGGCCCGTCACGTCGCGGGGATCCTTGGCTTTCGCCGCCGCCCGAAATGCAGCGCGCCGCACGATCGGGCTCGGATCGAGGAATGCTTTTTGGCGCGCGGGAGCGTCGTCTTCTTCGACCAAGCTGCGCACGCCTACCGCACGCCACGCGTCGCTCGCGTCGCCGATCCAATCGCGCGCGTCGTCAGGATCGAGATTGCCGGCATCGATTCGCGCTTGCGCGGCTTCGGCACCGGCGTCGTCTTTCGTCTTCATGCGATCCGAAAACGCGTCGTCGAGCTCGTGCGCGCACGCCGCGAGCTCCCGCACCCGCGCTCGCCCGTCTTCGCCTCTCGCCGTGGCGACCTCGTGGCTCGCAACCGCGCGGGCGAGCTTCGCCGCATCGTCGTTCGTCAGCTGTCCGGATCGATAGCGAGGTGCAATGTCGGATTTGAGCGCGGCGAGGTCACCTCGCTCCGCCGCATCGAGACCCGGCGTCGACGCGCACGCGCTCACGAAAAGAAAAATAGGGAGCAGGCGTGCTCGCATGTTTCTGGCTTGCATGCTACTCGGCGGCGCGCCCGTGAGCACCCACGTCGTGATCAATCGCGCTGCGCGTCACCTTCGTGGCGACACTGCGCTCTACCGCACGACCCTTGCGTGCGTGAACGGCGCGGTCGTGCACGAGACGCGCGCGCTCGCCGAGCTCGACGACGTGGCGAAAAAAATCGCAGGAAATGGCGCGAAAAACGTCGTTTTGTGCGGCGGTGACGGATCGTACATGGCCGGAGTCACCTCGCTCGCGAAAGCATTCGGCGAAGAAAATATGCCGGCCGTGGCGTTCGCGCCGGGCGGAACCGTCTCGACGGTCGCGCGCAACTGGGGCCTCGGCGGATCGCTCGAGACGTACGCCAGACGCATCCTCGGCGCGGCCTTGTCCGGCACCGCGCGAGAGACGCGAAGGCCCACGCTGCGCGTGCGCGACGATGGCGGCGGCGATCGCATCGGATTCATTTTCGGCGCGGGTCTCGTCGCGCAGTTTTTCGACGAATACAACGCCGCGCCCGTACAGGGCTATTCCGGCGCGGCGCGGATCGTGGCGCGAATTTTCGCCGGATCGTTTTACGGGAGCGCGCTCGCGAAAAAAATTCTCACGCCCGTTCCGTGCCGGCTCGAGATCGATGGCGTGCCCGCGCCCGCGAACGCCTTCAGCTTGATCGCGGCGAGCGTCGTGAAGGATCTCGGCCTTCACATGCACCTTTTGCATCGCGCCGCGGAGGATCCGACGCGTGTGCATCTCGTGGCGAGCCCTCTCGGTCCGCTTTGGCTCGGGCCGCAAATGCCCTTGGTTTTGGCGGGAAAATCGCTTCGCGGAAAGAGCCACGTCGATGCGCTCGCGGAGCGATTTTCGATCACGTTCCACGAAGAAAAAAGTTACGTGCTCGACGGCGACACGATGCGCGCGCGCCGTATCGACGTGAGCGCAGGGCCCGAGCTTCGCGTCCTCACCCCCTGAACGCGCACGTCTGAGTAGCTACGCCACGAGCTCGCTCGCGTCGTCGGCTTTCGCATCGAGCGACACGATGCGATCGGCGATGGAGAGCGGCTCGTCATGATGCGTGACGACGATCACCGTTCGCGAACGTCCGAGCGCGACGATGGCACGCGTGAGTCGCACGCGCGCACGCTCGTCGAGACCTGCGGTCGGCTCGTCGAGCAAGAGCACCGGCAGCTTCGTCGCGAGCGCACGGGCGATCGCGATCGCGCGACGCTCGCCTCCGGAAACCGGACGACCCGCGGCACCGATGCGCGCCGCCGCGAGATCGCGCGCGAGATTTTCGAGCCCCATTTGCGCGAGCGCGGCCTCCACGTTCGCGTCCGCGTTCTCTGCGAGCGCGACGTTCGCCTCGAGGGTGTCGGCGAGGAGCGGCGCTTCTTGCGGAACCCACGCGAACGGACGCGCATGCGGCCCCGGCTTCGCGTGATCGAGCTTCGTCGATCCGTACGAAATCGATCCCGCCCGCTGCGACTCGAGCCCGAGCAACGTCCGAAATAGCGTGGTTTTTCCCGCGCCGTTCGCGCCGGTGATCGCCACGATCGCGCCGGGATCGATCGTGAGCGTGAGCGGCGTGCGCGTTCCGTGGCGCAAGACGAGCGCGCGGAGTTCGAGGCGATCGAGCGCCCATACTTTTTTCGGCTCGCCCTGCGCGACCGCGGCCATGATCGAAGCGGCAGGACGCGGAGCCATTTCTTCGGCAGCGACGAGCGCGCGCGTCCACGCGAGACGAGCCTCCGCGAGCTCGCGCAGCGGCCGGTACGCGAGAAAGAACGCGATCGAAAATGGAAGCAGCGACGCCGCTGCGCCCTCGCCCACGATCCCCGATCGCGCCGCGCCGAGCGCCAAGACCAACGCGGCGGCGCCGAGAATTTCGTTGGCTCCGCTCCACGCGGCGGCGCGCGCTTCGAGACGCGCGGCGTGCTCCGCAATCCGCGCACCGACGTTCGCGACGTGCGTACGAATCTTCTTTTCGGCTCCGTACGTTTTCCACAGGTCAGCGTGGCGAATCGCTTCATCCGCGGCAGCACTGAGCGCCTCGTGTTTCTCGGTGAGCCGCTTTTGCTCGCGTTTGAATGCGGCACGCCCGAGGCCCAAAAACACCGAGAAAATGGCCAGAACGGCGAACGCCGTGGCCGCGAGCTTCGGGGCGAGCCACGCGAGCACGAACGCGAGCGGCACGAGCTGCACGATCGCGCGCGCGCTTCCGAGCAGCCCCTTCGAGAGACCGATCTCCACATCGCGCACGCGATCGGTCAACGCGAGGACGCCTTTTGTCTCCGTCGAATTTTGCGCACCATGATCGGCGTGTCCTGCACCGAGGGTCGCTTCGGCACCGAGCCATGCGTCGAGCACCGCACCTCGCAGATCGACGCACACCTCTCCGGCAAGACGCGCTTCTTCGTAGGACGCGACGATTCCCGCACCCACTTTCACGGCGAGCGCGCCGAGCGCCAGGCCAGCCCATCCGAGCGGCGACACGGGAAAAATAGGCAGATGCGGAATCTTGCCGAACGCCGCGCCGTTCGACAGGACGAGGGTCCTGCACAAAACGCCCGCGATCGCGGCGGCCGCGCCCTGCCCGAGACCGTGCACACACGCGGCGACGGCGAATCGGCACGCGCGCCGTCCGTCTTTCAAAACCGCGGCGCGTGCATGTGCGTACAAGAAAGAGCGCGCAGTGGACATGATCGAAGCGCGAGGAACCTACCACCAAGAGAACGAGAGAAGACCCCCCCTTTCCGGATGCGCGACGCGTCGCACACGCTTTTGTTGCGCGTTTCCCGCGCAAAGCGGTTCAATGGTCACGGCGCAGCGACGGCGTCCGGTCCAGACACTTCGGACACGGCGACTTACATTCGCTTGCAAGGCATCGGACGATGAAGACTACGGGAACAAAAATTGCATCAAATTCGCGACGTATGCCCACGTCCGCGCGCGCCAAATCTTCGTCTTCCGCTTCGAACGCAGCTCGCGCGGCTCGAAAGCCCG
Source organism: Polyangiaceae bacterium (assembly GCA_025934595.1). Taxonomy (GTDB): domain Bacteria; phylum Myxococcota_A; class Polyangia; order Polyangiales; family Polyangiaceae; genus JAICXU01. The sequence continues at coordinate 3,705 of JAICXU010000527.1, forward strand.
AGGCTCGTGCTGAAGCGCGCAGACCTGACGCGCGTCCTGATGC
>JAICXU010000432.1 GCA_025934595.1 Polyangiaceae bacterium
GCATTCTGGTATCACGTGCTCGCGTTGTCATCGGTCGCAGTCGCAAATTCTCTACCGCTTCCGCGCTCGTTTTTCGAACGTGACGCGCTCGTGCTCGCGCGCGCTCTCGTCGGCACGCGTCTCGTCGTCGATCATCGCGGGAAGAAAAAAATCGCGCGCATCGTCGAGACCGAGGCGTATCGCGGACCGAACGACGCCGCCTGCCACGCGCGCGTCGGTCTCACGAAGCGAACACGCACGCTCTTCGGCGAGCCCGGCCACGCGTACGTGTTTTTGATCTACGGGATGTACGACTGCTTCAACGTCGTCGCGCATCGCGAGGGCGGGGGACATGCCGTGCTCGTGCGCGCCGTCGAGCCCGTCGCGGGCATCGACGAGGGTTTGCGCGGCGATGGCCCCGGGCGTCTCACACGCACGCTCGGCATCACGCGCGCACATGATGGCCTCGATCTCACGAGCTCGCCCATCGTGATTTTACCTCGAGAAAAAAGGCCCAAAATCGCGGTGAGCGCACGCGTCGGCGTCGCATACGCCGGCGAGATCGCCGATGCGCCATGGCGCTTTTATGATGCGTGTAGCTTACACGTATCTCGCCCGAGCGCGCGCGTCATCGGCCTCGGCAAACGAAAATGATTTCGCGGTGCGCGAACGAACGCGTCAGGACACGGGCTGACGAGCGGCAGTCGGCGTGTGGATCTTCGCAGGTGCAACTTTCGGCTCGACGGCGTCCATGCGGCAGCTCCCTTGGAACTCGACGCCGCGATCGATGAAGACCGAAGGCGAATGCAGATTGCCGACGACCTTTCCGGGCGCGTGAATTTCAATCGCGGTTTTTGCGCGAATGTTTCCGTGCACCGTGCCGCCGCGGACGATGACCGTCGCCACGTCGATCTCCGCATTCACCTCGGCGCCGTCGCCGATGATGAGCGTGTCGTCCGAGTGGACCTCACCCTTGAAGACGCCGTCGATACGGACGCGGCCTTCGAAGTGGAGCTTGCCTTCGAACTGGGTTCCGCGGCCGAGAAGAGCAGTGATTTCCGTAGCGGGAACGGACGATTCCATGCCCACGCCCTCTAGCAAGCTTCCCGCGAAGAGTCCATGCAGCGCGAGCGGAGGGCTCCTTCCGATTTCGGCCGGTCAGGGTGTCAGGGTAATAACGCCCGCCTCCGCCGGAACGCTGAACATCCGTAAGCACCTTGACGACTCCTCAGATTTCGCTGTTCTTTCCATGGTCTGAGTCGGGAACGGCACATGCATACGCCGCGATGGGCTGTTGGGTCGGGCCATGTGCGGCTTCGCCTTGACAGAGGATCATGACGGGGATAACCCCCCGCGTGCCCTTTTTTGCAGTAGCCAGGGCCGTACCAAGAGGAGCTGTCGATCGTGAAACTCCGCCAGATCAGTCTACGCCGTCTCGCAGCTCTCGCTGTTCCCGTGGCCGTATTTGCCTATGCCGGCACGGCGTCCGCCCAGGGCTCGGACCCGGCTCCGGCGCCCGCACCTGCGGATGCGCCGGTCACGCCTCCGGCGGAGCAACCGTCTGGCCCGTCGGGCACGCCCGATCAGGGTCTCAGCGGCGCGAGCACCGTGGACCAGGGCGTCGGGCTGTCGGTCGAGCAGAAAAACAAGGACGAAGCGCAAGCCTCCGCGAATCCGGAAACCGAGAAAGAGGACAAGATCCCGATCCGCGGATCGACCTTCCTCTTCGATCAAAGCGTCACGACGAACACGGCGCATCTCGAGTCCGCGCAGCAGCTGTCGTTCGTGCCGACGTACGAGTGGTGGCTGTCGTTCCGTCCGCGCTGGTACTTCACCGATCACCTCTATTACACGCTCCGCGCCGACTACTACAAAGAGTTCACGAACTCGAACCAGACCACGAATTACCGCGAGGACGTGTTCGGCGACGTGTGGAACACGCTCGGCTGGAAGTCACCGTTCAGCGAGAAGCTGAAAAACACGAAGTACGCGCTCAGCGTGCAGGCGCTGCTCCCCACCTCGAAAGAGAGCCAAGACGCCGGCGTTTACGTCACCGTCGGTGCGGGCGCGGGCGTCTCGCAAGACATCAAGCTGAATGGCGAGGACGCCACGTTCTTCCCCGGCATGCACGTCGGGCTCAGCGCTCTCTACCGTCACCCGTTCTCCAAGGCCACGACGGCCGTCAACGGCGACTTGAACTACTCGCGCCAAAGCGTCGAAGGCTTCTCGTTCTTGAGCGATCAGCTCTCGGGCTCGACCCTCACCGATCACACGCTCTACGCGTTCGTCGATGCCGGCGTCGACATCACGAAGAAGCTCAGCTTCTCGGCCGACATGATCTGGATCAACGGCTGGAAATACGCTCCGACCGAGACGCAGGTACAAACGGCGACGGGCAACGTCGACGTCGCGCGTGATTCGAACGGCACGCGGTTCACGCAGGCGACCTGGTTCATCGCGGATGTCGACTACGAGCTCATCGACGAGCTCACGCTCGGCCTCGGCTACTACAACTTGCAGAACGTCATCGCTCCGGACGGCACGCGTCGCGGCATCTTGAGCGGCGACAACGTGTGGTGGAGCCCGGACGCACGCGTCTTCTTCGACATCACGGCGAACCTCGACAAGATCTACGAGCGCGCCGCCGGCATGAAGAAGAAGACCGAGAACGCCGAGTCGCAGCAGAAGCCGAAGTCGCAAGCTTTGCGCTGGAACGGCGGGAGCGCGATGTAACGCTCGTTTAGCCTGTTTTTAGCCCGTTTCTTGGGCAACCCCGAGGCCCCGTGCTCTACTTGGAGTATGGGGCTTCGTGTTTCTTGGCTCTTGGCGATCGTCGCGCTAGGGCCTTTCGCCGCTCGCGTCGCGTTCGCGCAGGACGTCGGCAAGCCGGCGGACACGAACGCTGCTGCGCCCGCGTCCGCGTCGCCCGCGGCCGCATCGACCGGCGGTGGATCCACAGATTCCACGACGACGACGGCACCTACAGCGAGCGCGAACGCGGCACCCGCGTCGACCTCCGCGCCGACCATGGGCTACGCGTACAGCGACGGATCGCATCACGCGTCCGGTGGCGCGGCGCCGCACAAGCACGCGCGCGCGCGCATTCATCACGTGGCCGGACCCGTCGCCACGCTGCCCGGATTTTTGCTGCTGCCCGAAGGCGGATCGCGATTCTTCGTCGAGCTCACGCAAAACGTCGCGGTCGAAGAAAAGGCCGTGGCCGGCGGCATCACGTACGTGCTGAAAGGCGCGCACGTCGTGAAGCGAAACAACGAGAACGCGCTCGTGACGGTGCACTTCAATACGCCGGCGACGCGCGCGCGGTTGATCCCTCGCGGCGGCGACCTTCACTTTGTGATCGAACTCAGGCAAAACGTGAAGCCCACATGGAAGCTCGTTCCCGCGAAAGACGGCGCTGCCGTCTTGCAGATCGACTTCCCCGGCGGTCATTTCCTGCCCAATGAAGAGCCGCCGCCCGGTGCAAGCGCAGGTACGAGCGCAGGTGCGGACGCGGCCAAGGCGCCGGACGCGAGCGCGACGAAGAGCAACGCGAAGAAGAAGTAGCGCGCTCCTCGCGGTGGCCATGTCGCTCGCGGCGTCGCGGAGCGCACGGGCCGACATTCCGCCGCTCGACACGCACGCCGACGACGTCACGATCGATGCGAAAGAGCACGATCTCGATTTGAAGGGAAACGTGACGGTGGATTCGCCGCCGTTTCATCTCTCGTCGGACGAGCTCGTGCTCAAACGAACTCCGCGCGGCGTGGACGTCGATGGCAAAGGTCGCCTTGCGTTCTGCCCGTGTCTCGGCACGCCGCTCACGCTCGGCTTCAGCGGCGCGATCGTGGCGCCGCCGGGTGATTTGATTTTGCGAAAGCCGACGCTCGACATCTACGGCGTGCCTGTCTTCTGGGCTCCGTATTTCTGGCTGCGGTCGTCGGCGCGCGTCGGTCTTCTTCCGCCCGACATCACGTATCGCGGCAAGGACGGCCTTTTTCTCGGCGACGGCGTGCATGTGCCCTGGCGCTTCGGCGATTGGCGAAACGGCTTGAATTTGCGGGTCGGCGCGTACACGACGGGCGGCAGCGCGTTCTCGGGGGAGCTCGTCACGGACGCGAGCACGACCAGCGTCGCGTGGGATCACAAGGACGGCGACGGCGTCGGCGTCGACGCGCGCGGCGCGAAGGAATCGAACAGCGGAGAGAGGCTAGCGACGTCGACGACGTGGGACGTCGACGTCCTGCGCGGCGGACGTGGCGACGTCGC
>JAICXU010000506.1 GCA_025934595.1 Polyangiaceae bacterium
AGCGAGGGCGGCGCGCGCCGCTTCGCCGAGCTCGGCGTGATCGCCGATCGACTCGAGCGCGTCCTCGCGAATGCGCACGTCGTCGGAATTCGAAAACCCGATCCATGCTCTTCTCCGGTTCTCCACGAGCGGACGGCGCACGAGCGCGCGTAGCATCGCCCGATCTCGCGCCTCGGACCCGGGCGGCGCGCATCGCGTGAGGACGTCGGCCTCGAACGCTTTGTTCGCGAGCTCGGCGGCCGCGTCGCACGTGATCGTCGTGACGCGCACGATCTTCGCGTGGGAAGGATCCGACGTCGTGAGCGCTGCAAGGCGCTGCAGAGGCTTCGTCGCTTCGCTCGGCGGATCGGTTCCGAGATCGACGACGAGCGTATCGATGAGAACGAACTCGTCGCTGAACACTTTCGCGCCGAGGTCGCCACTTGCCGTGATTTTCGCGAGCGCGTCGGCCGCGCCTTGTTTTCCAGGCAGACCGAGCTGCCCAAGACCGCGCACCGCCTCTCCGCGCTCCGCATTCGTGAACGAAGGATCGGCGGCGATTCGCGAAAGATCGCCGGCGGCGGCGGGCCCGATACGCGCGAGCGCACGCACCGAGAAAATACGCGCCGGCGAGGGCTTCGCGAGGGTTCCGCGCAACGCCTCGAGCACGCGCGGCGCGAACGCGTCCGCGATGTGCGGGATGCGAGAGAACGGATAGAGCGCGCTCGCGACCGGCTGTCCGTTCGCTGCCGGCCCTGCGGCATCGAGCAGCGCAGTCACGGTTTCGTCGTCGAGCGTGCCGCGATGGTTGCCGATGTCGCCGAGCCCGTAGGTCGCCGGCTCCGACCATGCGTCGTGACCGCGGACCCATGCCGTCAGCATTTTCTCCGCCGTCGTTCCGCCGCACTTTCCGAGCGCGCGCGCGATCGCGGTGCGCACGTCGAGCCCGGAACCGGCTGCAGGCGCGTCGGGGATCGAAGCCGCGCGCGCGGAGAGCGCGGCGACATGTGCGCTTGCTTTGTCACGGCACGAAAATCCGAGCCCGTACGCGCCCCATGCCGCGACCTCGGGATCTTCATCCGAGAGCGCGCGCAAAAGCCCCGCCTCGCTCGCTTCATCCGCGATCCGCGCGAGAGCACGCGCCGCGCGCCTGCGCACGACGACGTCGTGGCTCGTGATCGCTGGCTCTCCGATGTCGCTCGCACGCCTTTGATCCTCTGCGCGCGCAATCGAAACGAGATCGACGGCGGACGCCGCACCGCCATCGTTTGCGACGGGCGCCTGCGACGAGCTCTTCGCGCATGCCATGAGCATCGCGAAGAGAAAGATCGTGGACGCCGCGCGCTTCATCACCGGACCATGCCATCGAGAATGCGCGCGCCGAGCTCGTGGCCGAGCACGTAGACGCGAAACGCGAGACCGTCACCCGACGTCGGCACGCCCACGGCATCGACGACGAGACCTTCGTTCCGAAAATGGCGGACGGCACGCGCCACGTGCCAGTCGGTGGTGACGAGCGTGGCGTGCGCGAGGCCGCGTCGCGCGAGCAGCATCGCGCAATACCGCGCATTTTCCCGTGTGGAATGCGAGTACCGCTCCCGCACGACGATCTCCGCGGGCACGTCGCGCGCGATCAAGTCGCGTGCGATGACGTCGGCCTCGACGTCGAAAGATTTTCCATCGGCGGCCGGCCACGCGCGGCCGCCGCTCGCGATCACGCACGAAAATCGGCCGCGCGCAGCGTGGAACGTCCGCGCGCCGAGCTCGGAGCGCCCGTGACCGGACTTGCAACCGAGGATCACGAGGCCCCCAGGAATACCAACGGGCATGTCGCGTATCCTACCTTCGGCTTCGACACCTGTTGACGTCGTTCTCAAAGGCTGAAAAGGTCACGGCGTCCGCGATGCCGATGCGAATCACGTTTTGGGGGGTGCGGGGTAGCATTCCGACGCCGGGCCCGGGGACCGTCGAGATCGGCGGAAATACGAGCTGCGTCGAGGTTCGCGCCGGCAAGGCGCTCGTCATCTTGGATGGCGGCACGGGTCTCCGCCTTCTCGGACAAAAGCTTCTGCAAGAAATGCCCTTCACGGCGCACGTGTTTTTCAGCCATGTGCATTGGGATCACATCCAAGGCTTCCCGTTTTTCGCGCCGGCGTTCGCGGGCGGCAACACCATTCATCTCTATGGCGGCAACAACGTCTCGCGCACGCTCGAAGAGACGCTCGCGGGGCAAATGGATTACCCGAGCTTCCCCGTGCAGCTCTCGCAAATGGCGTCGACGATGAAGTTCCAAGATCTCGTCGAAGGCCAGGTCCTCGAGATCGACGCGGGCGACGGCAAGCTTCGCGTCACGAACGCGCGCGGAAATCATCCGAACGGCGTGTGGGCGTATCGGCTCGAATACGGCGGAAAGAGCGTGGTCTACGCGACCGACACCGAGCATTACGCCGTCGTCGATCCGAAGCTTTCGGCGCTCGCCAAGAACACGGACGTCCTCATTTACGACTCGCAGTACACGCCCGAAGAATATGCGGGGACGGCGGGAACCGGCGGCTCGAAGGTCGGCTGGGGACACTCGACGATCGAGGAAGCCGCGAAGCTTGCCAAACATTGCGGCGCGAAACAGCTCGTTTTGTTCCACCACGACCCTTTGCAGAGCGACGACGCGGTGAAAGAAAAAGAGCGACGCACGCGCGAGTGGTTCCCGAACACCATCGCTGCCTACGAAGGCTTGCAGATCGAGCTCTGAGCTGGCGCGCTCTCGGCCCGCGCGTCGAACGCCGGTAAATCTTGCGCGCAGCGAGCTCGCGCACGACCGCGTTGCGCGAAGAGCTTTCGCGCGACGCCATTTTCGCTGCGATTTCGTGACGCGCTGCGTGGCACCGCGTGTGCACATGCACGTGTCGTCCGGGAAGACCCGAGGGGGGCCCGCGGCAGGAGGTGAATCATGTACTCCGCCATGCAGAGCGATTCGCTCCGTGCATATCGGCAGAAGCTCGCGACAAGGCCGCAGCTCGATCGCGAAACGGAACGCGCGCTCGCACGCCGATGGAAAGCGGGCGACAAGCGCGCCGGCGAGCGCATCGTCGAAGCGTGCTTGCCGTTCGTCATCTCCATCGCGCTCGAGTATCGGCGTTGGGGAATTCCGCTCGAAGACATCGTGCAGCAAGGCAACGTCGGCCTGCTGCGCGCCGCGAAAAAATTCGATGCCGACCGCGAGTGCAGGCTCGCGACGTACGCGTCGTATTGGATTCGCGCGGAAATCCGCGAGTTCGTGGTGCGCGCCTATCGCGTCGTGCGGCTCGGAACGACGAAGGGCGAGCGCCGCGCGCTGCGTGCCTACCGCACGCAAAAAGCGCGTGACGTCGATTCGCTCGCGAAGGTGTCCGGTCTTTCGCCCGAGCGTGTCGAGATGCTCCTACCGATTCTTGCCGGTCGCGAATCGAGCCTCGATGCGAGCGTGCCCGGTGAGCAAAAAATGAGCGATCGCATCGCGGCGACGACGGCCACGCCCGAAGACGAAGCTGCCGGTCACGAATCGCGCGATCAGGTGAAAGAAGCCGTGACGCGCGCGCTGCGCGATCTCACCGATCGCGAGCTCTTGATCGTGCGAAAGCGTTTGATGAGCGACGAGCCCATCACGCTGCAAGAGCTCGGGACGCTGCTCGGCGTGAGCAAAGAACGCGTGCGGCAGCTCGAGGAACGTGCGCGAGGCAAGCTGCGCTGCAAGCTCGAAGAGATGCGCGAGCACGCCGCGGCATATTGAAGCGAGCAAACTTCGTCCGCGCCGCGCGCGCCTGCTACGCTCAGAATTTCGATGCGCGTGCCGAAAAAAGCGTCGCTCCTCATGTGTACGGGAGCTGCGGCCATGGCGTTGGCCGCG
>JAICXU010000525.1 GCA_025934595.1 Polyangiaceae bacterium
CGAGCCGCTCGGCGACATCGATCCCGACAAAGTCGTGGCGTACGGCGCGGCGGTGCAGGCCGACTTGCTCGCGGGGCAGGGAAGAGAAGACGAGGTGCTCCTCCTCGACGTCTTGCCGCTTTCCCTCGGCGTCGAGGTCGGCGGCGGCGTCGTCGACAAGATCTTGCCGCGCAACACGACGATCCCTACTTCGGCGCGCGCCACGTATACGACGCAAGAGGACGACCAGACCGGCTTCGTCGTGCATGTCGTGCAAGGCGAACGCGAGCTCGCGGCCGATTGCCGGAGCCTCGCGCATTTTATACTCAAGGGAATTCCGCCGATGCAGGCCGGTATGGCGCGCCTCGAAATCAGCTTCGAGGTCGACGCAGACGGTCTATTGAATGTAAAAGCTCACGAAGAAACGACGGGGCTCGAGCAAACCGTGAGCGTGAAGCCCTCGTACGGTCTCGATGACGCGGCCGTCGAGCAAATGCTCCTCGATGCCATCGAGCACGGCGAGGCCGATCTCGAGAAGCGCCGTCTCGCCGAGAATCGCGTGGAAGCGCATCGCATGCTGGGTGCCACCAAAAAATCCATCGACCAAGACGGCGACTTGCTCGACGAGAGAGAAGAACGCGATCGCTCTCGCCGTGGGTGGGCTCGAGAGGACATCTGCCGGCGAGGACGCCCGGAAGATCCACGCCGCCATCGAATCGCTCGATCACGCGACGAAAGATTTCGCCGGGCGCCGCATGAACCGTGCGATCGCGAAGGCCATCGAAGGGAAAAGCCTCACCGACGTCGAAAAATCGGTCGAGGGCGCGAAAGGGATCGAAGCCGCACACGCGGCACGTTGAATCAACGATGGCCAAGGTCAAATTCAAGAACTACGTCGAGGTCGAGGTGCCGGTCGGCACCACCATCCTCGAAGCCGCGCAGAAGATCGACGCGCCCGAGGGTTATGCGTGCGGAGGCGTGTGCGCGTGCTCGACGTGTCACGTCTACGTGCTGAGAGGCGCCGAGCTTCTGTCCGGGCAAGAAGAGGAAGAAGAAGACATGCTCGACAAGGCGTTCGACGTGCGCGCGAGCTCGCGTCTCGGTTGCCAATCGAAGATCGTGAAAGACGGAGAAATCGAGGTCGAAATCACCCGCGAGAGCCTCGAGGCTTTCGAGAACGAGCATCCCGAAAAGCGCGGCAAGTACGTGACGTGGCGATGAAGCACAAAGCGAAGAGCGTGTGCGTGTTTTGCGGCTCGAGCACGGGCGACAAACCCGAATACGCGCTCGCCGCGCGCGCTCTCGGCAAAGCGATCGCGAAAAAGAATTGGACCGTCGTGTACGGCGGCGCGTCGGTGGGGATCATGGGCCTCGTCGCGAACGCCGCGCTCGCGGAAGGCGGAAACGTGATCGGCGTGATTCCGAATTTCATGATGCAGCGCGAGCTCGGGCATCCGGATCTCACCGAGCTGCACGTCGTCTCCACCATGCACGAGCGCAAAGCGAAGATGGCGGATCTCTCGGACGCGTTCGTCGCGTTGCCCGGTGGAATCGGCACGCTCGAGGAATTGTTCGAGGTCTGGACGTGGCGCTATCTCGGCCTGCATCAGAAGCCGCTCGCGCTCTACGACGTCGACGGTTACTTCACGCACCTCACCGCGTTTCTCGACGGTGTGGAACGAGAAGGCTTCGTGTCGCCCGAGTCGCGAGCGATGCTCGTCGTCGAAAAGGAAATCGAAGCGCTTCTCGCTCGCCTCTGACGCAAGGGAGATTCGCGCGCTTCGCGAGGACGCCGGACGACTGTCACTGCAGAGGCACGAGCCACATGTCGAAGTCGTCCACGTCGCTCGCGGCGGAGCACCACTCCTTCGGAGAATCCAGGACGTACATGCGACGCGGTGAGGTTTCGAACGAGATCGCTCCGCCGAAGCAGCCGCTGGGATTCTGATCCCCCGCCGCCGTATGGACCTGCACCACGATGTTCGAGCACGGATCGGAGGGCCCCGACGAGACGTCGCAACCCGTCGTCCACGTGCCTTGGCTGCGAACACCCGGCTCTGGATCGAGCCCGCCATCGGCGTTGCTCGCGAGCGTCTGGAACGCTCCGTTCACTCCGAACCAAATCGCCGGTGCGAACATCGTCGTCGCTCCCGCATCCACCGAGGACGAGCAGAGAATCCAAGATCCGACGATGTCGGCTTTCTCGTCATTCGGCGTCGCGGCCGCGGCGGCGGCGCCATGAGCGTCGTCGCAATGGGCGAGCGCGGCCTGCACCTGGGCGCTCGAGAAGCTCGAGGGCGTTTGCCCGATGCCGCTGTTGCCGGTGACGTCACCGCTCCCGCCGCCACCACCACCAGCACCGCCGCCACCACCGTCCGGGGCTGCCGTAGTCGTTCGACCTCCGCATGCCGCGCAGATCAGGATCAAAGCCGAGGCTCCCATGGCTCGCCAAATCGTGTGGTGCACGTGAGCCGCCGAGCATGCGGTGTGCCACGAAGCGCCTCACGCCGATCGGCGTGATTTCACGATCCACTCGCCGGGCGCGCGCGTCGAGCCATGATCGCGCGATCGCGATCGATGCCAACCCGCGCCTTCTCGTTCGGCTAGATCTGGATGCCGGGCGCCGGAAATTGCTTGCAGTATGCATGCACTTCCGCGGCTGTTTTCTCGATGATTCCTTCGTCCGTCGGGGCCGAGACGACCTTGTCGATCCACTCCGCGATCTTCTCCATCGCGTCTTTTTTCATGCCGCGCGACGTGACGGCGGGCGTGCCGATACGCATGCCGGAAGGATCGAACGGCTTCCGCGGATCGAAGGGAATCGCATTGTAGTTGAGGACGATGCCGGCGCGATCGAGGGCCTTCGCGGCGGGCTTGCCCGCGACGTTCTTGCTCGTGAGATCGACGAGCAGGAGATGATTGTCGGTGCCGCCGGTGACGAGCGAGAAGCCTCGCTTCGTGAGCGCGTCGGCGAGCGCCTTCGCGTTCTCCACGATCTGCTTTGCGTAGTCCTTGAACGAAGGTTGCATCGCTTCGTGTGCGGCGACCGCGATCGCCGCCGTCGTGTGATTGTGCGGGCCGCCTTGCAAACCGGGGAACACGGCTTTGTCGATCGCCGCGGCGTGCTCCTTCTTGCAGAAGATCATGCCTCCGCGCGGCCCGCGGAAAGTCTTGTGGGTGGTCGACGTGATCACGTCGGCGATGCCGAACGGCGAAGGATGCACGCCGGCGCAAACGAGGCCCGAGATGTGCGCGATGTCGGCCGCCAAGATCGCACCGACCTCGCTGGCGATCTCACGAAATGCCGGAAAATCCAGCGTGCGCGGATAGGCGGTGGTTCCCGCCCAAATCAGCTTGGGCTTGTGTTCTTTCGCGAGCGCACGCACTTCGTCCATGTCGATGCGGTGGTCGGATTTTTTCACGCCGTACGGCACGCTCTTGAAATATTTTCCCGTGATCGAAACCGCGTGTCCGTGCGTGAGATGTCCGCCGGCGGGAAGACCGAGGCCCATGATCGTGTCACCGGCATTGCAGAACGCGAGGTAGACGGCGAGGTTCGCGGGGCTGCCGGAATACGGCTGCACGTTGACGTGGATCTCTTCGGAGAGATCTTTTCCGAGACCGGGCGAAGTGCCGAACAATTTTTTGAGGCGCGCGATCGCGAGCTCCTCGACACGGTCGATGGTCTGCTGGCCTTCGTAATAACGCTTCTTCGCGTAGCCCTCGGAGTACTTGTTCGTGAGGACCGAGCCCGTCGCCTCGATGACGGCGCGCG
>JAICXU010001058.1 GCA_025934595.1 Polyangiaceae bacterium
CGAGCAGAAGTCACCCGAATTTCTCGCGCTCAATCCCAACGGCGCCGTGCCCACGCTCGTCGACGGCGACTTCGTCCTCACCGAGTCGCGCGCCATCATGCAGTACCTCGCGTCGAAGAAGCCGGAAGCGGGCCTGCTCGGTCGCGACGAAAAAAATCGCGCCGAGATCACGCGCTGGCAATTTTGGGACGCGTCGCATTTTTCGCCGCAGCTCGGCACGCTCGCATTCCAGCGGATCTTGAAGCGCATGTTCGGCATGGGCGAGCCGGACGCGGCGAAGGTCGACGAAGCGCTCACGAACCTGCGCCGCTTCGGCGCCGTGCTCGACGGGCATCTCGCGAAACGAGAGTGGGTCGTCGGCAATGCGATGACGATCGCAGATCTCACGCTCGCCTCGTCGCTCATGTACGCGAAGCAGGCCGACGTCTCGCTCGCGGAGATGCCGCACGTCGAGAAATGGTTTTCGCGAATCAGCGAAACCGACGCGTGGAAGAAAACGACGCCGTGAATGGAAGTGCGTCCTATTGAATTCGTATGAGACGTTGTCTCGCTCTGCCGCTACTGCTGCTGCTGGGTTGCGACGGCGCGGGCAACAGTGCGAGCGACGGCGGCCGCAGCGGCGGCACGTGTCGGACGCAGGTCGACACTCCCACCAACGGTGTCGCGTGTCCGGCGGAGGGCGGGACGCAGACGTGCACGGGGAGCACGCCCGTGTGTTGCTTCGACCACGGCATCTGCGTGGCCGACGTCGCCGCTTGCAACCAGATTTTCGAATACGCACCTGTGACGTGCGACGAGGCGGCTGATTGCCTCTGCGGCCAGGTTTGCTGCGGATCTAGTTACAGGCCCGGGTTCATTGGCGCATCATGCACGTCGGACTGCGGTTCCACACCCAGCCCCAGAGCTTTCTTCGTGCTCTGCGGCGATGCCGGCAACACATGCGAGGCCGGCCAGTCGTGCCAACCGGCCGCCGAGCTCCACCCGTACTCGTGGTGTGAGTGAGCTGCCGTTGCGCGAGCTCGGGCGTCGTCCCCGCGATGCGCAGCAGTCCGTTCCGTAAGCTATCCGGCGGATCGTCGTATTCCGCGTCCGGATCCCGGTTTCACGTGAGCGCCATGATGCGCTCTTGCGTGCGACCAGATCGCGCGATCGTTTTCGATTCGCCCGCCGCGCGTGCACGAGATCGAGAACGCGCGCGACGACGGGGGCGAGTCGATACCCACCAATGGTGTAGTGCCCGAATAAAGGATTTCTCCATATCGTCCGACGTCACATGAAATCACTTCTTTGGGGACTCGCGCTTTTGCCTCTCACTCTCTTCGCCGCGTGCTCGGACGGTGGCAGCGGTGGAAATCCCGACGGCGGCAGTGACGGTGGCAGCGGCGGCGACGGTGGAACGTGCGCGACGTCGAGCACCGCGACGCTGACGATCACGATCAACGGCTTGCCGAGCGGCGTGAGTGGCTCGGTCGACATCACCGGCCCCGGCAGCAGCAGTCAGACGGTCACGCAATCCGGACCGGTAACGCTTCCGAGCGGCGCGTACAATTTTCAAGCGGACATCGTGACCGAGGCCGATCCGATCGTGCGCACGGCGTTCAAGCCGGCGCTTGTCGGCGAGTCGAGCGCGAGCCTCTGCGACGGCGATTCGAAATCGATCACGGTGACGTACAACGCCATTCCGACGAGCACCAAAATCTGGTGGGGAAATCAGGACGGCACCAATGC
>JAICXU010001006.1 GCA_025934595.1 Polyangiaceae bacterium
ACGCTTCGCTCGCACGACGGCACTGCGCTCGCTTCGCTTGCGCAGTCGGTGAGCCAAGCGAAGCGGAGCGATCCCTTTGCGATCTTGAAATCGCGTTTTCGAAGAAAACGCTTCGCGTCAGCGACGACGGGGGAGGCTCATTTTCGCAACGCGAAAATGAGGGGGCCGTTAAGGCCCCGCCAGAACAAAACTCGCCATACCGCCAGTGCTCCCGAGGACGCCCCGCGCCGTCGCGATCACGCCCCCGCCCCGAGGTCACAGCCTCGGCGTCGTCGGCTCCCACGACAACCCATCAATCGGAAACACCGACGCGATGATCGATCCCCGCCCCGCGTGCAAGTAGACGCTGGGGTTCTGTTCCATCACGAGCAGGTACGCGACGTCGAACGTTCTTCGAATCGATTCGGCGAGCTCCTCGGCGCGGTCTGGCGCCGAGCCGTGCGCGATGCATGCCCACACGCGACGTCCTTGGCCAGCGGTGGCGAGCTGGTCGGTCATCGCGCGCGCAAAATCTCGGTTTCCCCTTATTTTCCCGGTGCTCCGCAGCTCGCCGTCGCGGATTCCGAGGATCGGTTTGATGTCGAGAAAATCGGCGACCCACGCTCGCAAGAAGCCGGCGCGCCCACCTTGGACGAGGTTGTCGAGCGTCTCGACGTATCCGCAAAAGCTCGTACGCGTCGCGAGCGTCTCCAAAATTCCGGCGGTCGTTCGCATCGGCAGCCCCGCCAAGCTCGCTTCTCCGGCCACCATCGTGAGAAGCGACGTGGGCAGATCCATGACGCCGCTGTCGACGACCGAAATCTTGAGCGACGCATAGGCGCTTCGTTCCTTCATCGTGCGCGCCGCTGCCGTCGCCGCTTGGTAGGTTTGGATCAATTTCTTCGACGCCGTGACGACGAGAATTTCGGCGTCGGTTTTCGCGGCTTCGGTGAACACGTGCACGAACTCGTGCGCCGTCGTTCCTACGACGTAAGGAAAATCGCGCGCCGTTTTCACCCAGACATCGAGCTGCTCGTGCGTGATGCGATCCCCCGCGTCGTATTCCTTCCCGTCGACGAGGATATGCGAGGGCGCGAGCGCGATATCGTACTGCTCGGCGGCCGATGCCGGCATGTTGGCCCCTCGATTGATGACGATTCGCATGCCCGCCCGATCACCAGCTTAGCGCCGGTGACGGGCGCGCGAGCAAGGAGACGTTGATGGCATCGATGCGGGAGTTGGTGGCGGACCTCGAGGCGCGCCGCGCGCTCGTCCGGAAAATGGGCGGGCCGGACAAAGTCGAAAAACAACATTCGCGCGGCAAAATGACGGCGCGCGAGCGTCTCGCGTCGTTCTTCGACGACGGCGTGTTCTTCGAGATCGGAATGCACGGCACGCAAATGGGCATGGCCGCGGGTGACGGATCCGACAAGCCAGCGGCCGATGCCGTCGTCGCCGGATTCGGGAAGGTCGACGGGCGCATGGTGTGCGTCGCCGCGTACGACTTCACCGTCAAAGGCGGCAGCATCGGACAGACCGGCGAAGAGAAAGTCACGCGCCTCCGCCAAGTCGCGCTGCGCGGTCGCTGGCCGATCGTGTGGCTCATCGACTCCGCGGGCGCGCGCATCGATCCCGGCGCGAATCATCCCGACATGATCTCGCTCTTCGCGGGCTCGGGTCATTTGTTCCGCGAGCAAGTCGTGATGAGCGGCGTCGTTCCGCAAGTCGCGGCGATGGTCGGACCGGGCGCGGCGGGCACCGCCTACATTCCGGGCCTCGCCGACTACGTTCCGATGGTGAAAAATATCGGCTCGCTCGCGCTCGGTGGACCTCCGCTCGTGAAGGCCGTGACCGGACAAGACATCACGGAGCAAGAGCTCGGCGGATCGAAGGTGCAT
>JAICXU010001089.1 GCA_025934595.1 Polyangiaceae bacterium
AGACCGATGACGGTGATGACGCTCACAGGTGCGCCACCTCATGTAGCGACGAGGCTTGGTCGCGTCCTGAATAGACCTGGACGTCCACGGACGCGAGCTGCGTCGAGGTGCTTCGAAAAAGATAAATGAGGAGGACGATCACGGAGAGCCCGAAGCCCGCGATCGTGCCGTACGCGGCGCGGCGTCCACGCCAACCTGCCGCCGCGCGCATCAAGAGAACGCCCGCGAAGAGAACCCAGGTCGCGTATCCGAAGATCGCGCGCGCTACGTCCGCAGGTCCGCCGAGCTCCACTTTTTGCGCCCAGATCGTGACCGTCAAAATTCCGATCGTGAGGAGCGGAAACCCGGCGAGCAAAAATTTGTGCTCCGCTTGATCGAGCGCGTCGAGCGGCGGCAAACGCTGAAATAGCCCGGTAAAATGCTTGTTTTTGAGCTGTCTCTCTTGGAGCAAGTATCCGACGGCCGCGCCGAACGCGAGCGTGAAGAGCGCGTCGCCGAGCAAGTTCACGGTGACGTGCAGCGGCAGGATCGCGCTGCCCATCGATGCCGATGCGTCGGACGTCGCCGCGACGAAGTGCGACGCGACGAGAAACGTGAGCGCGAGCGGCGCGACGAACGCACCGACGGCATCGACGCGATAACGAATGCGCACGCCGAGAAAGGCCGCGCACGCGCACAGCGAGAGGACGCTGAGCCCGAAGTGCACGCCTTCGACCGGGCACACGTGCAAGACGAGCGACGAGACGACGATGTGCGTCGCATGCATGACGACGCCGATGCCGAGGAGCCAAGGCCCGAGCCTCGACGCGGTCGTGCCCTTCGTGCTGCCCGCGAGGAACGCGAGATAGACGCCGCTCGCGATCAAGTAGACGAGGGCGGTCGCGGCGAAGAGGACGTCGGACAGCGAAGCCATCGCTAAGGATCCTGCTCTATTTCAGGCGTTCCAGCAAAAACCGCGCGAGAAGATCCTCGTCGGTGCGTGGCTCGTCGCCGGCAAACTCGTTCGTGGCGCTCGCGCGCGCATTCTTCCGCTCTTCGGACGTGACGTGCTCGTCGAAGGTCCCGATCGGCGCGCCGAGCCAACCCGGCACGACGTCGTACGCGTTGTCGCCGAGCACCATCGAGGTCTCGAGCAGCTCGGCGCCGAGCTCCATCAAAAAAATCTTCGACTTCACGCGGCCCACGAGATCGTTCGTGTCCGGGCCGCCGGTGACCTCGCGCATGACGCGAACTGCTTCCGCGAGCTGGTATTTCCGCGCTTCGGCGAGGATCATGAGCTCGCTGCCGCGGAGATCGACCGCCCCCTCGAGCACCCATTCGTTGAGCGCCTGTTCCGGGAAAAAAACCCGATTTTGCATTCGCAGGACCGACTATATCACTCGTGAAAGATGGGCGACCGAATGTCCGCATTGACTGCGTACGAAGAGCTGCTCGGTCTCGGCGCAAAGCCCGCTTGGGCCGACACCGTCGCCGAAATGCGAAGCTCGTTCGAAGAGCGCACCGGGGCGTTCGGGCCAGACGATTCATGGTTCGATGCGCGTGGACAGGCGTTCTGGGACGACGCTCTCACGACGCAAAAATTCGCGCAGCGCGCGGCCGATTCGCTCGGCGAAGGCGCGCGCCCTTGGGCGTCCCGATTCGAGCGCGCGCATCGCGGCC
>JAICXU010000721.1 GCA_025934595.1 Polyangiaceae bacterium
AGATCGTCGCGCACGCGTTTTTGTTTCGATCGCGCGGATTTTTCGGACGAGTCGAGGTGCCCATCGGGTCGATCGCGAGCGTCGGCGTCGCGCAAGAAGCGCGAGGCACGGGCGTCGGTAAGGCTCTCGTCATCGAGCTCCATCGAAGAGCGAGCGCGCGCGGTGATGCGATCACGCTGCTCTATCCCTTTCGGACCGGCTTCTACGCCGCGCTCGGATATGGAGCGGTGTCCGCCTATCGCCAGCTCACGATCGCGCCCGCGTCGATTCCGCGCGATTGGCAGAAAAAGCCGCAAAATATGGCGGTTTTGGCGCTACGGCCCGGGGACCGACCGGCCGTCGAGATGATCTTTCGAGAGGTCGCGAAAAAATCGACGGGGCGCCTCTCGCGCACGGACGCGTTTTGGGATCGGTTATTTTTGGACGAACGAAAATCGCTCTTCGTCGCGACGCGCGGGGAAACGATCACGGGCTATCTCGTGACGAGCCTCGAGCAAACGGAGGCGCATGCGAAGACGACGCTCGTCGTGCACGAGATCGCGGCGACCGACGACCTCACGAAACGCCTTCTTTTCGGCGTCATGGGCGCGCAGAAAGGGCAGGTCACCGACGTCGTGCTCGAGCTCGATGCGACCGATCCCATCGATCGCGCGCTCGTCGATCCGGACGCCGCTGAGCACGGGACGTTGGCGCTCGAGCATCCATTCGGGCGCGTCGCGAACGGTCCGATGGTGCGCGTGTGCGATGCGAAGCGCGCGATCGAGGCGCGCGGATACGCGGCCGATGGCCACGTCGTGATGAAAATCGAAGGCGAAGCCACGTTCGAAATCACGGTGGCGAAGGGGCGCGCGAAAACGCGAAATACTCGCGAAAAACCGCACATTTCACTCGATCGCGCCGGCCTCGGCTCGCTCCTCTACGGCGCGATCGCTCCCTCCGACGGCGCCGCGATCGGTCGCTTTGCCCTGCACGATGACCCCGCACGTCTCGACGCGATCTTTACGCTTCCGCCGTTCTTCGGGCTCGATCCCTTCTGACCGCAGTGAGACTCTCTCGTTGCCGATGACGATTCCGAGCTCACGACCGCCGCCCGATTCGGACGAGAACGTGCCGCCGGTTTCACGCGTGCTTCGTTTCGGCTCGCTCGTCGGCGTCGCGCTCGTCGCCGCGTTCGTCGCGTCGGCGCCGGCCGCATTTCGTACGTGGGATACGAGCGGCGCGTGGCTCGCGCTCGCCGCGCTCGATCTCGTTCCGATCTTTTTTGCAGTTCTCGTCTTTCGTCAGGCGCGCGTCGGGCTGCGCGTATTTGCGGGGCCCGACTCCGCGCAGCGGGCCTTGTCGGTCGCAGTGTGGCTCGTGCTCGCCGTGGTCTCGTTTTCACTCCTCGGTGCGGTGCTTCGCGCGACCACGCATCATCATCCGCTGGCCGGCGTCACGTTCGCGATCGTGGCGTGCGCAGGCGCGCTCGTCTTGGTGCCCACGAGCCGCCGTATCGTCGAGATCGCGCTCGGCTGGCTGCGTCGAGGCGCGCGGGCTCGTTTGGCGCTCGCGTTCGTGATCTTGGGAACGATCGTGGGCCTCGTCGTGTTGCGTCTTTTGCATGCGCTACCTGCGGAATCCGCGCTCTCCGCGGCCGCTTCGGAGATCCTCGTCGACGCTTTCGCGTTCGCGCTCGTCGCATTTTTGGCGTCGAATCCCGCCATTTCACCGCAAAAAATCCTCGCGCTCGTCGGTCCGCCGGCCGCCGTCGTCTTGCTCGCCACGAGCCTTCTTCGAATCGAATCTTCCTCGGCGCTCGCCGCCGCCATCGAGGATCGCGCTCCCGTTTTTTCGCCCCTCGTAGAGCTCACCGTGCGGCGTTGACGTTCTTCGCCGCGCCCTTATTTTGAATGCAAAGGACCCCCAGAAATGTACAGCCCGAACCCTTTTGGCCAAATGCAACCGATCCCGGCAACGGCCGGTGCGCTGCCCGGTGCCGTCGCGTACCTGCGAAAAGTCTATTCGCTGTTTGCGGCCGGCATCTTGTTCGCGATCGCGGGCGCGATGGTCGCCCTCTACGCGGGCGCACCCACCGCGGTCGGAGAAGCCGGAGGCGCGACGATCGCGCTCCCGCCCATCGTCGCGTTCGGAGTCGAGCACTGGGTCCTCACGTTCCTCTTGTACATCGGTGCGTTCTTCGCCGCGTCGTCGGTGCGGCGAGTTCCCGGCGTCAACGTGGCCGCGCTCCTCGGTTACACGTTCGTGACCGGTCTCTTCATCGCGCCGTCGATCTTCTTCGCGATGCTCTTGTCGTCGCAAGGCATGACGCTCGATCCTTCGCCGGTGCGTGACGCGTTTTTGCTGACCGGCGCGGCGTTCACCGGCCTCACCGGGTACGTGTTCGTCACGAAAAAAGATTTTTCGTATCTCGGTGCGTCGCTTTCGATCGGCCTCTGGGTCGTCCTCGGCGCGATCCTCCTCAGCATGTTCTTGCACTCGGCCGTGCTCGAGCTCGCGATCGCGAGCGTCGGCGTCCTGCTCTTCGCCGGTTACATCCTCTACGACACGTCGCGCATCTTGCAGGATCGCGAAGAGCGCGAGCCCGTCGGCGCGGCGCTGCGTCTGTTTCTCGACGTCGTGAACATGTTCTTGTTCCTCTTGCGGATTCTCTCTTCCGCGCGCAATCGCTGATCCACGTGCGAAGGCTTTCACTGCGGGCCTCCGCTCCACGAGCGTCGCGTCTCCGTACGCGCGATGCGGTGCTCGTGACGGTGGGCGTCGCAACCAGCTTGATTTCCGG
>JAICXU010000885.1 GCA_025934595.1 Polyangiaceae bacterium
AACCTGCACGGCGCCCGCCGCGTCGGGCGAAACATGCGGCAGCAACAACGAGTGCGCGGCTGGCCTCGTGTGCACCGGCCAGACGTCGCGAACGTGCGGGCAACCCGTCGGCGAAGGCGGGGCGTGCTTCTCGGGCGAATGCGCGGCAGGTCTCGCCTGTGACTACAGCTCGAACACGTGCGCGAAAATCCAATTCGGAGCCGCGGGCGCCACGTGCGACGGCGTCACCCTTCGCTGCTCGCGCGGCGAGTGCAAGATCGCGGCGACGTCCGGTGGCGACGGAGGATCGGTGCCGACCACCGGCGTATGCCCGACGATCATCGCAGACGGTCAGCCGTGCGACGATACGTCGACGACGACGACATGCGACGAGTTCGCGAGCTGCGTGAACGGCACGTGCGTGCTCGTCCCGGCTGCGTGCAAATAATCGAGAAATGAGCGGTGCGGCGTCCTCGTTTTCATCAAATAGCCATATTTCAGCCGGATTTGCGATCGGTCCCTTGAAGATCGCAGTACAAATCGACGCACGCGCGGCTTCGGCGTGAGCACCTCTCTTGTCGGCCGACCGAAGCAAGGCTAATTCGTGGCTCTCATGTCCGACGAGGAGCGCCGTTCCGCGGAAGAAAACATCCTCGAAGCCCGCCGAGCCAAGGCGAAGCGCGTGCGCGAGCGCGGCGAAAATCCGTTCGCGAACGACGTCGTGGCGAAACACGGAGATACGTTCGACATCGCCGCCGTGCGTGGGCTCGCCGCGTCCGCGAAAGACGGCGCCAAGTACGTCGAAGAAAAAGTGCGGGAGCTCGTCTCGGGCAAGATGCTTCACGTGCGCGGTCGCGTCATCGCGTTGCGATCCACCGGCGGTCTCTCGTTCTTGCGCCTCCGTGATCGCACCGGCGAAATTCAGCTCCTCGTCAGCCAAGAGAAAATCGGCGACGGCTACGCGCGGCTCGAAGACATCGACGTCGGCGACATCGTCGAAGCGGAAGGCTCACTCACGGCGAGCAGACGCGGCGAGCTCTCGATCGAGCCCGCGCGCATTCGCTTGCTGACGAAAGCGGTGCGGCCGCTGCCCGAAAAGTGGCATGGCCTGCAAGACGTCGAGACGCGCTATCGCCAGCGCTACGTCGATCTCATCGCGAATCCCGAGGTCGCCGACGTCTTTCGTGCGCGCAGCATCATCGTGCGCGCGCTTCGCCGCATTTTGGACGACGCGGGATTTCTCGAGGTCGAGACGCCGAGCATGTCGTCGCTCGTCGGCGGCGCGCTCGCGAAGCCGTTTCAAACGCATCACAATGCGCTCGACATGAAGCTCTTCATGCGGATCGCGCCGGAGCTTTATTTGAAGCGTTTGGTGGTGGGCGGCCTCGAGCGCGTCTACGAAGTCGCGCGCTGTTATCGCAACGAGGGCGTGTCGACGCGGCACAACCCCGAGTTCACGATGCTCGAATTTTATCAGGCGTACGCCACGTACGAAGACCTGATGAACTTCACCGAGACGCTCCTCCGCGGCGTCGACCTCGAGCTCGCCGATTCACTGCCGGAAGCGCACGCGAAGTGGAAAGAGGAGCGTCCGTTCGTGCTCGACGAGCCGTTCGCGCGCATTCCGATGGCGGTGATGGTCGATCGCGCGGCGAAGAAGACCGAGATCGCCGATTGGAAATCGCTGTCTCCGACGAGCGGGATCGTGAGCCTCGCGCTCGTGGCGGAGCTCGCGATAGGCGACTTCGCGGACCGGATGAAGGACTGGAGCAAGTCCTCGCCGCGCGCGAAGAAGATCGATTGGTCGAACTTCCGAAAAGGTTTCCAGAAGTGCGAGAACGACGGCGAGCGCCTCTTCGCGCTCTACGAATATCTCGCCGAGCCTTTTTTGACCGATGATTTCCGATCGCAGGACGGCAAGCGATCGCTGCCGGTGTTCGTGAAAGATTACCCGTTCGAGACCTCGCCGCTCGCACGCAAGAACGACGCCTTGCCGGCTCTCGTCGATCGCTTCGAGCTCTTCGTGCACGGCCGCGAGCTCTGCAACGCGTTCAGCGAGCTCAACGATCCCGACGATCAACGCGCGCGCTTCCTCGAGCAAGTCGCGAAGAAGGATCGCGGCGCCGAGGAGACGATGGACTACGACGAAGACTACATCCGCGCCCTCGAGCACGGCATGCCGCCCGCGGCCGGGTTCGGGATGGGGATC
>JAICXU010000496.1 GCA_025934595.1 Polyangiaceae bacterium
GAAGAGCTCGAGGCAGCACTCGATGAGCAGCTTGCCCATGAATGGATCGCCGACCTGCATCGTCATCTTCTGGCCGGCGTCGCCGCCTTCCGCGAACTCGTCCGACGCCATCGTCGCGCCGTGGATGCCGTCGCGTCCGGTCTTCGATCCGATGTACAGAATCGGATTTCCGACGCCCGCGGCGCGTCCGTAAAAAATGCGATCGGTGCGAGCGACGCCGCACGTGAACGCGTTGACGAGGATGTTGCCGTCGTAACGCGAATCGAAATCGACCTCGCCGCCGACGGTGGGCACGCCGATCGAATTTCCGTAGCCGCCGATCCCCGCGACGACGCCGTGCACGAGCTCGCGCGTGCGCGGATGCGAAATCGATCCGAAGCGAAGGCTGTTCAGCGACGCAATGGGACGCGCGCCCATCGTGAAGACGTCGCGCAAAATTCCGCCGACGCCCGTGGCCGCGCCTTGGTACGGCTCGATGAAGCTCGGGTGATTGTGCGACTCCATTTTGAAGACGGCCGCGAAGCCGTCGCCGATGTCGACGACACCTGCGTTCTCGCCGGGGCCCTGAATCACGCGCGGGCCCTTCGTGGGCAGCCGCTTCAAATGCACGCGCGAAGATTTGTACGAGCAGTGCTCGCTCCACATCACGCTGAAGACGCCGAGCTCGGTGTACGTGGGGTCGCGCCCGAGCGCGGCTTGGATGCGCGTGAGCTCGTCGTCGGTGATCTTGTGCGACTTCCGCAGCGCGGCGTCGATGGGCAAATCACCGGGAAAAGGAGCTGGATTCACGCGCGCGAAGCCTCGCTCGTGTCCGGACGAACGTCAATCGTGGCACGTGTTTTTCGGCGTCTCTCCGATGAAATCGCGGTCGGCCCGTGCTACCTCCGTGACTGCCGATGCACGCCACGGTCGTCCTCTTTCCGGGCATCAACGCCGACGCCGAGATGGTCCGCACTCTTCGCGACGTCTGCGGCGTCACGACCGATTGCGTGAGCCACACCGCCACCGAATTGCCGCGCAGCACCGATCTCGTCGCGATCCCCGGCGGCTTCAGCTACGGCGACTATCTCCGCTGCGGCGCGATCGCGAAAGTCGCGCCCATTCTCGACGCGATCGCCGCGCACGCGAAGAACGGCGGCTACGTTCTCGGCGTGTGCAACGGTTTTCAAATCCTGACCGAGGCGGGCCTCTTGCCGGGCGCGCTCACGCGAAATGAAAATCTGCATTTTCGATGTCACGACGTGTTCGTGAAAGTGACGGCGACCGGGCCGTTCTCGCCCACGCTCGGCGACGTGTGGCGCATGCCGATCGCGCATGGCGAAGGCCGTTATCAAGCCTCGCCCGAGGTCCTCGAAGATCTCGAAGACGAAGGTCGCATCGCGCTTCGGTATTCGACGGCGACGGGAGACGTGATCGACGCGGCGAATCCGAACGGGTCGGCGATGGGCATCGCAGGTATCTATGGCGGTCCTCGAAAAAATATTTTGGGGCTCATGCCGCATCCCGAAAGGATGAGCGATCTCTTGCAAGGCGGTGACGACGGTCGCCGTCTCTTCGACGCCGTCGTGGCGCACGCGCAGCCCCTTTAGGAACGCGAGGAAACGCGGCGTGGATCTCCTCTATTTCGTCCTTTTGACGAGCGCGCTCATCTTCATCCACGAGTCCGGTCATTTCGTCGCCGCGAAGACGTTCGGCGTCAAAGTCATCACGTTCTCGATCGGCTTCGGTCCGAAAATCCTCCGTTTGCGCGGACGCGAGACCGAGTACTGCCTCGCGCTGCTTCCGTTCGGCGGCTTCGTGAAGATGCTCGAAGAAGCGAAGGGCGTGGACACGATCGTTCCCGAGGATCGCAAGCGCACGTTCGAATCGCAGGCGCTCTGGAGGCGCATCGTCATCGTGCTCGCGGGGCCCGCGATGAACGTGTTCTTTCCGGTCGTCCTCTATTCCTCGGTTTTTCTAGGCGATCGCACGCTCTTGCCGCCCACGATCGGCGTCGCGATTCCGGGCAAGCCGGCGGGGGGAAAGCTCATGGCGGGCGACAAGCTCCTCACGATGGAAGGCGCGCCGATCTCGAGCTGGAACGACATCCACGGTCACATCGCATCGCATGCCGGACGACCGCTGCACATCGAGGTCCTGCGCGACGGCAAAACCGTCGGCGTCGACGTGACGCCGTACGACGACGTCGTCGCGAACGACATGGACGTCGACGAGCATGTCGGCAAGCTCGGCATCGTCGCGTCTTTTCCGCAAGCCGTTCTCGGCATTCCGCGCATCGACTCGCCCGCGTATCGCTCGGGGCTTCGCACGTTCGATCGCATCACCGCCATCAACGGAAAGCCGATCGATCGCTTCGTCGATCTCGTCGATCGGCTTTCACAAAATCACGGCGAGGCGCTCGTCGTCGCGTATCTGCGTCCGATTCCCGTTTCGGTGGCGGGCGGTCTCTGCGACGTCGCGGTGATGGAGCCCGGCGTCGCCACGCTCACGCCTTCGCTCGGCGACGGTCCTCCGCCTCTCGACGAGGACGCGCGCGCGGCCGACGTTCTGCAGCGCACGGGCATCGAGCCGTCGGACATGTACGTCGCGTACGTGCCCGAAGAATCGAGCGAATGGAAAGCGGGGCTTCGCGCGGGCGATCGCATCACGAAGCTCGATGGCCAAGACCAGCTCTATTGGCAGTCGATGGAAAATCAGCTCGTTCGCGGCGCGAGCGAGATGCACGAGCTCGCATGGACGCGCGCCGGCATGCCGATGGCGGGCCGATTCCAACTCCGCAAAGAGCAATGGGAGGACGAGTACGCGCAGCATTACGAGCGCTTCGTCTTCCGCACGACGAACTGGGTGCCGAACGCGCCGGACGATCTCATTCCGAATCCGCATCGCTTCCTCTATGCGGTGGAGCGTGGCGTCGAAGAGACGGTGAACGTGGCACGCTTCATCGGCATCGGTCTCGTGCGCATCCTCCAAGGTCGCGTGAGCCTCACGACCGTGAGCGGTCCCATCACGATGTACGACGTCGCGGGACAAGCCGGCGCGAAGGGCACCACGTATTTCGTCTGGGCGATGGCCGTGATCTCGATCAACCTCGGCCTCGTGAATCTCTTGCCCATTCCCGTGCTCGACGGCGGCCATCTTTTTTTCTTGGCGATCGAGGCCATTCAGAAAAAGCCACTCAGCTTGCGCGCGCGCGAGCTCTCGAGCTTGGTCGGAATGAGCATCCTCGTCCTTCTCATGCTGCTCGCGTTCAAGAACGACGTGGAGCGTCGGTGGGACGTGATCGCCGCGCAAATACGCGAGATTTTCAGCTGATTTTGGGCTGATTTTCGCGGTCGCTGGCGTCCCGCCGACCTTTGTGGCAAGGCATCGCGCAAATCACCGATGTCGCGCGCGGGCGTCTTCAGCCTATCCAGGACGCGAGCAAGCCTGCTCGCTCTCTTTTCGTTCGGCGTGGGCTGCATTTTCGTGACGTCGGCGTCGTCGGGTTGCTCGTCGACGCCTGGCACGTCGGCATCGTTCGTCGACGGCAGCGCAGCGCCCGGACAAGGCGGCGATCTCAATTCGGTGACCGACGGCACGGACGCGGGCAGCTCGAATCCTCCGTCCGGAGGTGACGTTGCACCGACTCCCGTCATGACGTCGATCGCCCCCGCGTTCGCGTCGGTGGGTGCGCTCGGTCCGACGCTCGTCGTGACCGGATCGAGCTT
This sequence comes from Polyangiaceae bacterium, assembly GCA_025934595.1. Lineage (GTDB taxonomy): Bacteria > Myxococcota_A > Polyangia > Polyangiales > Polyangiaceae > JAICXU01. The sequence goes on from JAICXU010000496.1 coordinate 3,708, forward strand.
CTTGCCCACGTCGATCGTGCGCGTCGATGCGACCGAGCTCACCACCACGTACTTCTCGAGCTCGGAGCTTCGCGCTGCGCTTCCGAACGAAAAGCTTTCGATCGCGACGACGCTCCATATCTCCGTGCGCACGCCCGCGCCGGGCGGTGGAACGAGCCAAGATCTTCCGTTCGAGGTCCGCAATCCGGTTCC
>JAICXU010000725.1 GCA_025934595.1 Polyangiaceae bacterium
CACGCTTCCACGCACAGCGGGAAATCGCACGCGACCGGGCAGGTACTGGATGGAAGCCTCACGAAGGCTCTGCGCGCCGGCGCTTGCCTGCGCGGCGGTCGCCGGATCGTCCTTCGAGTCGAGCACGAACGCTTCCTCGGCGATCGGCTTCTTCGGAGCCTCGGCGGCGGGGGCGCACGCGCCGAGAGCGAGAACGACCGAGACCGCGCGCGCTCTCATCGACGTCGTGGCCCGCGCGTTTTTTGCGGCGGCCGTCCACGTGTCCCCGCTCGTGCTTGCGGCCGCGTCTGCGCCATCGGCCGGGGCACGTCGTCGAAAGGAACCAAGCAGTGCGGCGCTCGTCCGATGAGATCGCCGCGACCCGCTTTCTTCAGCGCCTCGCGCGCGAGCGGCCAGTGCTGCGGATCCCAGTAAAAAATGAGCGCCTTCATCATGCGCTTCTCGCGCAAATCAGTTGCAGAATACACGGGTTCGCCGGACAGGGGATCGGTGCCCGTGTAGAACATCGTCGTGGCGATCGCCATCGGCGTCGGAATGAAGTCCTGCACCTGCCGCGGGCGCATTCCATTTTTCTTCAAGTAGATCGCGAGCTCGATGGTGTCGGTGAGCGTCGAGCCGGGATGCCCGGTGATGAAGTACGGGATCAAATACTGCTCTTTGCCCGCCTGCTCGCTCGCTTGGCAAAATGCTTGTGCGAAGCGCTCGTAGCTCTTGATGGCCGGCTTCTTCATTTTGCCGAGCACCTTGTCGCTCGAGTGCTCGGGCGCCACCGAGAGCTGCCCGCCCGTGTGATGCTCGGCGAGCTCCTTGATGAATTCGGGGCTCTTCTCCGCCAAATCGTAGCGAATCCCACTTGCAATATACACGCGTTTGATGCCGCGCTCGTCGCGCACCTTCTTCATCAAATCGATCATCGGACCGTGATCGGTGACAAGATTTTCGCAGATGTCGGGATGGACGCACGAGAGCCGCCGACACGCGCTCTCCGTCTTCTCGTCCCGGCACGTCATCTTGTACATGTTGGCGGTGGGACCGCCGAGGTCGGTGATCGTGCCGCGGAAATCTTCCATTCTCGAAAGCGCGCGCACCTCGCGCAGCACGTTCTCCGAGCTGCGACTCTGGATGATGCGGCCTTCGTGCTCGGTGATGCTGCAGAACGTGCAGCCGCCGAAGCATCCGCGCATCGTCACGATGGAATGCTTCACCGTCTCGTACGCAGGAATTTTTTCTTCGTACGACGGATGCGGAAGACGCGTGAACGGCAAGTCGTAGAGGCCGTCCATCTCGCTCTCGGCGAGCGGCTCCGCGGGCGGGTTGAAGTACACCGCCTCCTCACCAAACGGCTGTAAAATGGGCCTTCCGTTGTGCGGGTTCGTTTCGTAATGGAACGCGCGGCTCATCTTCGCGAACGCGGCTTTGTCTTTGGTGACCTCTTCGTACGAAGGCAAGACGACGGTCTTCTTGTCGCGCACGAACTTGCTGGGATCGGCGGCGATGCTCTCCCATGCGCGCCGATTTTTCTTCACGTGGGCGGTGCCGCGGATGTCGGTGAGCGATTCGACTCTTTCTCCCGCGTCGAGCCGCTTCGCGATCTCCCACGCCGCGCGCTCGCCCATTCCGAAGACGAGCAGGTCCGCTTTCGCGTCGAGCAGCATCGAGCGCCGCACCGAATCGCTCCAGTAATCGTAATGCGCGATGCGGCGGAGCGACGCTTCGATGCCGCCGATGACGACGGGCAATCCCGGAAAGGCCTGCCGGCACAAATTCGAATACACGATCGTCGCGCGATTCGGCCGCAGCGTGTTCGCGCCGCCGGGCGAGTACTGATCTTCCGAGCGCACTTTTTTCTGCGCCGTGAGCTTGTTGAGCATCGAGTCGAGGTTGCCGGCCGACACGCCGACGAAGAGGCGCGGTCTGCCCATGCGTGCGATGTCGCTCGGGTCCGTCCATTTCGGTTGCGCGACGACGCCGACTTTGTATCCGCGGCCTTCGAGAAATCGCGCGATGAGGATCGGCCCGAACGCCGGATGATCGACGTAGGCGTCGCCCGTGACGATCAAAATGTCGAGCTCGCTCCATCCGCGCAGCTCCATCTCCTCGCGGTTCGTCGGAAGAAACCGCGCGCGTGGGTCACTTCGTTTGCGCGCGAGCCGCGACCAGGGGACGAGCATCCGTATAGTGTACGCGAACGGCGCTTTCGGGCTCTGTGCTAGCTTCGTTCGAATGGCAGTCAATCGAGCACTATTTGCCGTTACGGTCCTCGCGGTTTGCGGCGCATGCAAGGGCGCGAACTCTGCGGGCTCGATGCCGACCTCTCGCTTGACCGTTACGGACGCGGACCTCCATGCGAAGGTGATGGTGGCCGGTCCCGCTTTCGCGCACGTCGGCTCCGACAAGGCGCTCACGGTGTTCGTCTTCGACGACGACACCTCGCCCGAGCCGACCTGCGACATCTTGGGAGACGCGCAACTCAGCGACTATGCGCAGACACTCAAGAAGGGAGGCTGGGTTGCCGTTACGGTCGGCGACGGCGTTCGTGCTCCCGGCCGGGTCGCCGTGAAGAGCTATGGGATGTTCGTGGGTGATCCCAAGCTCCAAGCCGTCCATATGGCGGGCGGCGACGCCAAGGATGTTTTCTTCGACGTGACGAAGGTCGACGCGAAGAGCGTCGAGGGCAACGTCGGTAGCGATCCTTCTTCGACGACGCCCGCGTCGGGGCACCGCCGACCAGATCCCCACGGCGCAGGTCATCCGCCG
>JAICXU010000001.1 GCA_025934595.1 Polyangiaceae bacterium
ACGCGAATCTTCTATAATAACGAGGCGTCACGGAATCAAGAGAGGCCGGGTCACGTGCCTCGAAACGTCTGCACGAGCGTGTAGATCCCCATGCCGATGAGCAGGATGCCGGCGGCGCCCTCGACATAGCGGAGGTTGATTCGTTTTTCGATTTGCTCGGCCAGGATGACGGCGAGGAGCGAGCTCGTGACGAGCGCGAGCGCCGACCCTGCAAACACCGACCACTTGGCGTTCGAGCTCGCCGCCATCGTAAGAGTCATCACTTGCGTTTTGTCGCCGAGCTCCGCGAGAAAGATCGCGGCGAACGCGCTGCCGAAGAGGCGAAGATCCATTGGAGGATTGTAGCCTGATCGCGACGGCGCGGAGACGCCAGCTAGCGCGCAGCGAAGAACGCGTCGGGCTCCAAGCCGAACGCAGAAATTTTGAGCCTCGCGAAAATCTCTTCCGCGCGCTTCGCATACGTCGCCGCTTCGCGGATGATGTTCGGGTCGGTGGCGTATTCGGCCGTATTTCGCAGGAGATCGGCGTACGCGCGGCAACTTCTCGCGAGCTCCACTTCGTTTCCGATTTCTTCGAAGATCTTGATCGCCTTGAGTAGATAGCCGCGCGCGTTCTTGATGCCTTCGCCCCCGGCGCTGGCGGCGGCCGTGACCTCGCCGAGCGATCGCAATGCGACGCCCATGTGCACCTTGCTCTGGACCTCACCGAAAATTTCCACCGCGCGTGCGGTGCATTCGCGCGCCTTCGTGTATTCGCGTTGCGCGAGGTAGGCCTTGCCGAGACCGCGCACCGCTTCGGCGAGACCCATCTTGTCGCCGAGCTCGTCGGCGAGCTCCTCGGCTTGCTTCAAAAAATTCACCGCCGCCGATGCATCACCCAGACGATTGTGCGTCTCGCCGAGATTCGTGAGGACGAGCGCGATGCGATTGCGGTCTCCGGTCTCGAGCGCGACCTCGTAGGCCTCTTGGAAAAGCTTGAGCGCGCGTTTGTCGTCGCGTTGATCTTGCGCGACCGTGCCGAGGTTGTTCAGCGAGATCGAGACGCCGACGAGATCACCGATTTCACGGCGAATGCGGAGCGCCTGCTCGAAGGCGTCGAGCGCTTGCACGTATTGCCCGGAGTCTTGGTAGACGAGGCCGAGGTTGTTGAGCGAGAGCGCGATCGATCGCCGATCGCCTATTTTTCTGCGCATCGCGAGCGCGCGCTGCGTGTATTCGAGCGCCTTGTGATAGTCGCCGCGGAGCCAATGGAGCTTGCCGATGTCGTCGACGGTGCTCGCGATGCCGCGCTCGTCTTTCGCTTCCTCGAAGAGCAAGAGCGCGGCGTCGAGGTGGCGTGACGCTTCTTCGAGGTCGCCCGTGTCGCGATAGAGCCTTCCGATGCGTCCGTGCGCCGCGCCGCCTTTCGTGCGCTGATCGAGCTTGTACGAACGACCGAGCATCTCGCGGAACGCCTTGAGCGCGTCTTCGGTGCGACCGAGCGCTTGCAGCACGTCGCCGTAATGATGGAGCGCGAGGAGGCGCGCGTTCGGATCGACCTCGGCGCCGACCTCACCGAGAAGCGCGAGCCCGGTGGCGTAATATTCGGCGGCTTTTGCGTTCGCATAACGCGATCGCGCGACGTCGGCCGCTTCGAGATACGCGCTCGCGGCCTGCCATTTCGAGCCCGCCTTCTCGCGATGTCGCGCGAGCATCGCCACGTACTCTTCGTGCGTGCGTACGTACTCTTTGAACGAAAGCCAGTCGCCGACGGCGGCGTGATAGCGGCGCGCGATGGCGGTGGGCGTGATCTTCGCGAAGGCCTCACGCTCCAAGTTGTGCTTGAAGACGTATTCCTCGTCGCCCGCGAACGTGCTGTCGGGGAGCTTCAAGATGTAGTCGCGCTGAGCGAGCTCCTCGAGCCGCTCGCGCAACGTGACGGTGTCGAGCAGCGCGCCTTTGCTCCAAATCTCGGGCGATTGCGTGCCGAGCCGCGCGATCGCGACGAGGCCTCCGAGCCAAAATACGCCGCCCATCACCGCCGCGCGCTCGAGCAGCTCTCGCTCCTCGGGAGCGAGCGAAGCGATTCGCGCCTGGACGGCGTCCTCGATCGTGAGCGGCAACCGCACGGTGCCGAGCTTGTCGGCATGAACGCGCCACCTCTCTTGCTCGGCGAGCTCGTCCTCCACTTCGAGCACGCCCATGTCGAGGAAGATCCGAACCATCTGCTCGAGGAGCGCCGGATTTCCTCCGGCGAGCGTGCACGCCGCGTCGATGAGCTCGTCGACGTCGACGTCGTCTCCGCAGGGCGCGAGCAAATCCTGCATCACCGCGGAGGCGTCCGTCTCGGACAGCGGCGAGAGCTCGATGATTTGATGGCGCCCGTCGTCGGCTTTCACCCATGCGTCACGGCGTGCCATCACCTCGGGACGCGCGATGCAGACGAACAAGATCGGCGCCGTGACGTTCTCGATCAAATAGGCGAGGAGCTCCAGCGAGTCGTCGCGCGCCCAATGCAGATCATCGAACACGAGGACGAGCGGACCACCGCCGCCGGCAAGCGCATCGGCCTCGAAAAACCGCTTGATGACCGCGCGTCGCAGACGGAGAGCCTCTTGCGGGTCGGCAAGGACGGCGCGAATGAGCGGCGAGTCTTGGAACGCGAGCTCGAGGATCTGCCCCAGAAAATAAATGACGTCGCCGACTTTTCGATCCTCGAGGACCTCGGCGCACTGGGCGCGGATTTGTGCTTTCGCTACCTCCGCGTCCATGCCTTCGACGATCCCGAATCGGGCGCGGAGGACGCGCGCGAAGACGCCGTACGAGGGGCCGTGATCGCGCGCCGAGCCGCGGAACACGCGCGGCGTTTTTTCGCCGAGCCCGCGCATCTTCACGAGGAAGTCGCGCACGAGGCGCGTCTTGCCGATGCCGGTGGCGCCGAGCACGGTGACGATGCGCGGCGTCCCCTTGTCGCGCACGGCGCGAAGAGCGTCCTCGAGCTCGTTCATGTCCGCCTGGCGCCCGACGAGCGTGGCTCGTCTCTCGCTTACCCCGAAACCGGGTGCGAAGCTGGGTCGGTCGGCCATGGAAGCCGAAGTCTACATCAGCTCAATCGCCTTCGACCGGATCGTTCGGCGCGGCGAGGACGGCAGAGGAATTCGAGACGTCGTCCGCATCCGGGCTCGACGAAGAATCGCCTGCATTTTGCGGTGAATCGTCATTCATCGGCTTCGCGGGCTGAGGCTCCGCTCGGCTCGGCGCATCCGTCTTGACGTGGTCGGTCGGCGGCGCGGGCGGCTCGGTTCGCTCGCGATGCTTCGGCGTCGGAACATGTGTAATATGCATCTTCTTTCGCGGCGCCGGATTTTCGATGCATGCGCGCTGGCCCGCGGGGCAACCGATGCGCACGTGGAAGTGATCGTCGTGCGGCAAGCTCCCGTGCGGTTGCATCATGAGCTCGGCCGCGCGCGCGCGAACGGATTCGGGCGCGCCGACCTTCGCCGCATAGGCGAGGAGCCTTGCACGGAGGGGTGAGGACACGAAGATGTGCGTGACGTTCGCGTTGTCCTGGACGATCGAAGAGATGAGCGTCCAGTTGCGCGCGTCATCGAAGCGCGCGCCGGGCCACGTGGACGCGGTGCCGTCACCTGCGAACTTGACCATGCTGTCGGAGAAGACCTGCTTGCCCTCGCTATTTTTCACGTAAAACGCGAGGTCCGCGTCGCGTCCGCTTTCGTGTGAGGCGTGATCGCCGACGTCGCCACCTCCGCTTCGAGAGAGGTGGCCGACCTCGAGCACGGAGCCTGGAAACTTCTTCGTGACCGTCCTTGCCGCGCGGTCGATCATCGAAACGAGCGGAGACAAACCCCATCGCACGTCGCCCGGCGCGTCGTGCGCCATCACCTTCACGTACGAGGTGTCTTCGAGACGCTCGCCGCCGACGAGGTGCCCGTCCGTCGGCGACCCGACGCTTTTTCCGAATCGCAGCGCCGCGGCATTCGCGACGACGCGCGCCGTCACCATCTTCGGCGCGGAGTTCGGCGACGCCACGACCGACGACGTGATGAGGGTGATCGCCACCGAGAAGAAGACGGCCGAGCGCATGGGCAACTCGCAACCAAGCACGCCCCGCATTTTCGGGCCAAATTTGCGGCCATCGGGGAGCGTTTCGGTGCGCGCCAAAATCCGCTAGCGTCCGCGCCATGCAGAAAGTGTTCAAAAGCGCGCAAGAGGCGTGCGCGGGTGTTCCCGACGGCTGCACGCTCCTCGCAGGTGGCTTCGGTCTTTGCGGCATTCCCGAAAATTCGATTCGCGCCTTGGCCGACCTCGGCGTGAAGGGCATCACGGTCGTCTCCAACAATTGCGGCGTCGACGACTTCGGTCTCGGGATCCTTCTTCGCAACAAGCAGATCGTGAAGATGATCTCGAGCTACGTCGGCGAGAACAAAGAGTTCGAGCGGCAATATTTGTCCGGCGAGCTCGAAGTGGAGCTCTGTCCGCAAGGCACGCTCGCCGAGCGCATTCGCGCGGGCGGCGCAGGAATTCCGGCCTTTTATACGCCCACCGGCGCGGGCACCGCGATCAGCGACGGCGGGCTGCCGTTGAAATATGCGAGCGACGGCAGCGTCGCGAAGTCGTCACCGAAGAAAGAGCAGCGCGAGTTCCACGGCCGCACGTACGTGCTCGAGCCCGCGATCACGGGTGACTTCGCCATCGTCAAAGCGTGGAAAGGCGATCGCTACGGCAACCTCGTCTACCGGCACACGGCCATGAACTTCAATCCCATGATGGCAATGGCCGCGAAGACGACGATCGCGGAGGTCGAGGTGCTCGTCGAGCCCGGCGAGCTCGATCCCGATCACATCCACACGCCGGGAATTTTCGTGCAGCGAATCTACAAGGGCGAAAATTTCGAAAAGCGCATCGAGCGACGCACGGTGACGCAAGCTGTAGGAGGTGCGAAATGAGCGGCCTCTCCCGAGAGCAAATCGCGCAGCGCGCCGCACAAGAATTGCGCGACGGCTTTTACGTGAACCTCGGCATCGGCATGCCGACGCTCGTCGCGAACTACATTCCGCCGGGCGTCGAGGTCGTCTTGCAATCGGAGAACGGCCTCCTCGGCATCGGCCCGTGGCCGGTCGCTGGAAAAGAAGACGCCGATCTCATCAACGCCGGAAAAGAGACGGTCACGATGCTGAAGGGCTCGGCGATCTTTTCGAGCTCCGACAGCTTCGCGATGATCCGCGGCGGTCACATCGACCTCGCGATCCTCGGCGCGATGCAAGTCTCGGCTCGCGGCGATCTCGCGAACTGGATGATCCCAGGCAAAATGGTGAAGGGCATGGGCGGCGCGATGGACCTCGTCGCTTCCGCCAAGCGCGTCGTCGTGATCATGGAGCACACCGCGAAAGGCGGCGCGCCGAAGATCTTGAACGAGTGCAACTTGCCGCTCACCGGTCTTCACGTCGTGCACCGCATCATCACCGAGCTCGCGACGATCGACGTCACGAAAGACGGTCTCGTTCTGCGTGAAGTGGCGCCCGGCGTCAGCGCGAAAGACGTGCAAGAGCGCACGGAGCCCACGCTCCTCGTGCCGAGCGACCTCGCGACGATGAAAGTGTAGGGCCGCGATGGCGTCCCGAGCGATCCCGCGTCCCGCCAAGAAGACGCGGAAAAAGAAGCCTGTTCGCGAGCCGGCGCCACAGCGTGACTCCAGCAAAAAGGCGCTGCTGACGCTGCTCGAGCTCACGCAAACCCTCACCGACGATCATCCGCTCGAAGCCTCGCTTCGCCATGTGACCGAAGCCGCGCTTCATTTGGTGCCCGGCGATCACGCGTCGATTCGTTTGCTCGACGGCACGCACACCGAGCTCCTCTCAGGCGCGCGTTCGGGCGCGGGAGAGACGTTGCCCCCGATGACGTTCCGCCGCGGCGAAGGCATGATCGGTTGGGTCGTCGAGCACCGCAAAGGCGTGCGCGCCGGTGAGGTCTCGAAGGATCCGCGCTTCAAGCCCGCCACCGGGCTTCGTAAGTCGCTCGCGATCAAATCGATCGTCGCCGAGCCTTTGTGGTCGGCAGGAAACGTGATCGGAGTCGTGTCCGTGTCGTCGCCGAAGGCGCACGCGTTCACGGCCGATCACGAGCTCCTCGTGCGCCTCCTCGCGAACTGTTCTTCGCCGCCGATCGAGCGCGTGCGTTTGCGCCGGCTCGCGATGACCGACGACCTCACGCTCGCGTACAACCAACGTTACCTCGCGCCGCGTTTTTACGAAGAGATCGAGCGCGCGCGGCGCACGGGGACCGACATGAGCGTGCTCATGATGGATCTCGATCACTTCAAGATCGTCAACGACAACTATGGCCACGCGGTGGGCGACTCCGTGCTGCGCTATTTCGCAGACCGCGTGCGAAGCGTCGTGCGAAAAATGGACATCTTCATTCGCCGTGGCGGTGAGGAGTTCAACCTCGTGATGCCCGGCACCTCGCTCGATCACGCTCGCGCAACGGCCGAGCGCATTCGTCGGATCATGAGCGATTCGCCATTCGAGATCGGCGACCAATCGATTCGCCAAACCGTGAGCATCGGCGTCGCCACGTGGGACGGTGAAGAGCCGCCCGAAGAGCTCCAGCGCCGCGCCGACATGGCGATGTATCGCGCGAAAGAAAACGGCAGAAATCGAGCCGAAATCGCGCTTCCCGAAGAAGCGCCCGCGCCGGTCACGCAGCGTCGCGGCACGACATGACCCGATCGCGGCGAGCCGCGGCGTTCTCGTGCGGAGCGTCAGGACGCGCACGAGCCTGCGCGCTATTCGCGATCGCGTGCGGAGCGGCGTCGTGCAGCTCGTCAGCGCCCTCGATCGTCGTCGGAGTCACCACACAGATGCGCGTGCCCAAAGATCTGCGCAGCGTCCGCATCGTCGCTCACGTCGGCGGAAGCACGACGTGTGAATCGCACGCGATCGACACGGCGGGCAGCTCGCTCCCGATCGCGCTCACGCTCGAAGGCAACGCGAACGACGTCGTGAAGGTCACCGTCGCAGGTTTCTCGGACGCTACGACTGCCCTGCCCTCGGATCCTTGCTCCACCGCCGGCGCGCTCGTCGTGCGGAGCGCCACCTCGCATTTGATCGACGGCCAATCGCTCTACCTTCCCATGCCTCTCAAATATTTGTGCGAGAACGTCGCGTGCGACGACGGGCAAAGTTGCTTCGCGGGAGCATGCGATTCGGATGTCGTCGATCCCACCGCGCTCGTTCGCTATTCGGATCCGCTTCTCTACGGGAACACGAGCTTCTGCATTTCGAACGGCACGTGCATGAACCATACGTCGCCCGTGCTCATGTCGGATCCCGATCACTGCACGTTCACGTTCGCGATCGACGACGTCGCGTTCGACAATCAAGGCGTCAACATCCAGCTCGTGCACGACGACCTCGAACGCGAGGTGATCGATCTCGGCGATCCCCGCGAAGGATTTTCGTACGACCCGAAGACGCCCAAAGAGTTCACGATCGCGCCACGCCTCTGCGACGACGTGAAATCCGGAAAGATCACCGTCGTATCTTCCGGTGTCGGCTGTCCCGCGAAGACGGTGCTGAACCCGATGTGTGATCCCGCGCACGACGGCGACAACGGTCGGCCCAAAGAAGGCGCGACTATTTGCACGTCGACGGCGGACGTCATGCCCGCACCAAATGCCTATTATTTCCTGCTCGATCGCTCGTCGAGCATGGCTGCATTCTACACGCAATCGCAAGGCACGCTCGCGGAGGTGCTCCGCCTTCTGTTGTCTGCACCCACGTTTTCGACGGCTAACGTGGCGCTCGATTACTTGCCGGCGAGCGCCGGCGATTGCACGGCGAGCTCGAGCTCGCTCGCGTCACCGCTCGTTCCGATGGGCAAAGCGAATCGATCCGCGGACGCGATTTCGGGAGCGCTCGATCCGAGCGCAGTGCTCGCGGACGATCCCCCGCTCTTCATGGACGCGGCGCTGCGTTCGCCGGCGGCGTACGCCGTGCTCGAAGCGCTCGATCCGTCTGCGTTCGATCGACGCACGCTCGTCCTCGTCGGCAATCGCGATTTTTATGGCGATTGCGCGCCGCCGATCGGGACCACGAACGGCCTCGGCTTCAACGAGCACGACGCGACCGGCATCGACACCGGCGCGATCGTGCTCAAGGCACCACCGACGACCGATCAAGGAGGCCACGATGCGTTCGTCGACGCGGTCGCCATCGCTCGCGCCGGCTTCGGTCCCTTTGCGGACGGCACCGTCGACGACAAAACCGCGGCGATCGCCGTGCTCTCGGCGTTCGACATTCAACAGAGCTGCACGTACGACGTGCCCGCTGACGCCGATCTGACGCACGTGGCCGGCAGCTTCCTCACGTACTTCGACGTCGTCGCTCAAAATCGAATCGATATCCCGTTCGACGCGGGATGCGTCGACGCAACGTCACCCGTCGATGGCTTCAACGTCGTCGGATCGAGGATCGTGGTGTGCGGCGCGCCGTGCGGAGGGCTTCGTTTCGTGCTCGATACGAGCGGCCTCTACGCCATCCAACATCACGCCGCGCCACCGCTCGTTCCGATCCGATGGTCCCCGCCGTGCAGCCATTAAGGACCGAAAGCCAAGCCGACGTGAGGCAAAAACAAAACTTGTGGGCCTGACGCCATCGCGTAGGCCGGGGTCGCGATGGGAGCGACTTGCCCATTTCCGGCGAGCTGCCTGCCGTCGTCGGCGGCGGAACGCGTGCCCGTTCCCGCGTTCTCGATCCAAATCCCGAGACCGAATGCGAACGCGAGGGTGGGTGTCGTTCGATATTGGAGGCTTGCGTCGAGGCTGAGCGCCGGCGAGAAATAGTGCGTTCCGGTCGGGAAATAAGGGCGATCCTCGAGACCCGAAGTGCTCGTCGCTTCCCGCTCGAGCGCCATGTAGCGATACGCGAGGCCGATGCCCGCGGCGACGCTCTCGCGCCATCGTTTGCCGTCGATCGTGTACCTGCCGCGCGCTGCGAGCATGCCGCCGCTTCGCAAGATGATGAACGTCTCTTCGCGCGGCGGATTCGCGAGGAGCGGATTGCCGAAGGGCTGGTGCGTGACACCGTCGTACTGCGCGGAGGGCAATTGAAAATCTCCGAGCGCGCCGATCATGAGCTCGACGCCGTAACGCCCGCGCATCGTGCCGACGTGGCCCATGAAGCCGCCGCCGATCGGTTGCGCACGCGAGCAATCCGCCGCGCCGAGATCCTGACAGCTGGTTTGCAGCTCGTTGCCGGCGCCGAACGGCTCGAGCATGCCGGTGAAATCGAGCTCCCCATAAATTCCCTGCGAGGGCCGCGACCATGAGTCATCGTCTGCGCGAGCGTCGAACGAAAGCCAGGGCACGCCCACGAGGACGAGCGCGAAGAGCCGTCGTCGCATACGAGCGATCTATTTGCCGCGCTCGGCAGCGGCAGTGACAGCGCCGCTCGAAGAATCCGGCCAGCGGGCCTGCTGCTGCTCGGATTTCGGAACCGGCGGGATCGCTTTCCACGCATCCCAGTACGAGCAGCCCGGATTCCACATCAGCCAACCGACGCCGCCGCCTTTGTCCGCCTCTCTCGTTTCTTGCGCGAGGTACTTCGGACCGTACTCGGGCGAGCGCCACATGAACGCTTGTAGCCATGGCCGGATGATCACGTCCTTGTCGCCGGCCTTTTCGAGTCGATGAATCCCCGATCTCGTTCCGATCGCGATGATCTCGGGATGATTGCCGGGCTCGTCGAATCCCAAAAATCCCTTGTCGTAGTGCGACGGGTACACCATCGGCGAGAGCGCCTCGCATTCCTTACCGAGCTGTCCGATATCTTGTCCGAGGTTGTGCGTGTCGACGATGGTGCCCGTGGTCGTGACGCCGAAGATGTCGAGCGAGAGCGGCACGTGGTGCGCGTTGCTGATCTCGTGCGCCTTGTGCACGAACGCAGTCAGCACCTTCTCGCGAGACCCGTCGGCCGGAGGCAAAACGGCGTTTCCGAGGCCTTTTTGTACGGGAAAACGCACGTAATCGAGCTGAATCTCGTCGGCCCCGAGCGCGATCTCCTCCTCCTCTAGATCGAGGACGTATTGCTGCGCGTCGGGGTTCGCCGGATCGAGCCAGTCGATCGGATACGCTTTTCCGAACTTGCTCTGGATGGAGAGCTTCGGCGTCTTCACGCTCGTCCACGGATCGTGGAAGCACGAGATGCGCATGATGACGTACACGCCATATTTGTGCGCGAAGCGGATCGTGCGCGCGAGATCCGCGATGGGCGGATGTGCGGCAGCGCCGTTGTCGATCGCGATCTGCACCTTGGTCGGATACGTGATCGGGCCCATGTAGTCTTTGCCGTCGAGAACGATCGCATTGATGTTGCGCGCCTGCATGCGCTCGAGCGTCTGCTGCAAGGGATGCACGGCGTAGATGCCCCCCAAATAAATTCCACGGAGCGCTTTGTCGGCGGGCCATGACCACCGCTCTTCATCGGGCGATTTGTAGGCTTCGGTAATGAGATGCGGGATTTTGATCTTCTTCCCCGGGAAGACGGCGCCCTGCTTCGAGAGCTCCATCATGAGGTCGTCCCACAAGTAGATGTCGGTGAGGTCGAGGTACTCCTTCGCAATCGCTTGGATGGATTCTTTTGCCTGCACCGTGTGCGTCACGGTGACCTTGCCGTTTTCCTCGACCGCGACTCCGCCTTTCGGCAGCTTCGCTTTCACCCAGTCGATGAATGCGACCTTCGGCGCGGTCGGTTGCGCGGGCGCGCTCGAATCGGCCGGTGCCGCGAGCGCGGATGCGGTGTCGGTCGATGCCGACGGGACGGCGGGTCCGACATCGTGGACGACAGGCGACTCCGCATCGCCCGGACGACTGCTCGCCCGATCTCCCGCGCACGAGGACGTGAACAAACCGACGAGCACGAGAGCCGACAAGCGCTTCATATGTTTCTCAATCGTAGAATCTCAAACCCGAGATTTTTTCGCCATTATTTGCGCTATAAGGATCACGCTTTGGATTGGCCGAAGAAAAATCCCAGCGAGCTCGACGCCAGCGAGAAGAAGAGCTTCGGTAAAGGTGTTTTCCGCAAGTGCGACGGTTGCTCGGCCACCCTTCCCGTCGAGGCGCTGCATGCGAGCTTCGAGGTATGTCCCGAGTGCGGACAGCATCACAAATTGTCCGCCCCGCGATGGCGCGATCTCTTGCTCGACGACGGCCGCTTCGAGGAATGGGACGCGCATCTCGCTCCCGCCGACCCGCTGAATTTTTCGGACGGTAAATCGTACCGCGATCGGATCGCCTCCGCGCAGAAGTCGTCGCACACGAAGGAAGCGATGGTCATCGGACGCGGCGCGATCGAGGGCCACGCCGTCGCGTACGGTGCGTTCGTGTTTTCGTTCATGGGCGGATCCATGGGGTCGGTCGTCGGCGAAAAAATCACGCGGCTCTTCGAGCGTGCTTCGAGCGAGCGCATCCCCGTCATTTTGCTGCAAGCCTCGGGCGGCGCGCGCATGCAGGAAGGCATCTTGAGCCTCATGCAAATGGCGAAGACCGTCTCGGCGCTCGAGCGATTTCGCGCGACGAAGATCCCGTTCTTCAGCGTCCTCCTTCATCCGACGACCGGCGGCGTCGCGGCGAGCTTCGCGCTCCTCGGTGACGTGAACATCGCGGAGCCGAACGCGCTCATCGGCTTCGCGGGCCCCCGTGTCATCGAGCAGACGATCCGCCAAAAATTGCCCGAGGGGTTTCAGCGGAGCGAGTTCTTGCTCACGCACGGCATGATCGATCGCATCGTGAGCCGGCTCGACATGCGACGTGAGCTTGCGATGATGATGAGCCACCTGTCGCCGAAGCTCGAACGCGTCAGCGGTCCTCAAGCTTGAACGATCTGGCAGCACGGCTCGCCGATCTGTATTCACGCGTGCCACGGGGCATGGAGCTCGGGCTGGAGAAGATGCGTGCATCATGCACGCGTTTCGATCATCCCGAAGCCAAATTCAAGGCGATCCATGTCGCGGGCACGAACGGCAAAGGCTCGGTATGCGCCACGGTCGAATCGGTGGCGCGCGCGGCGGGGATGAAGACGGGCCTCTATACGTCGCCGCATCTCTCGAAATTCTCGGAGCGCATTCGCATCTCGGGTGAGCCGATTTCGGACGACGCGCTCTCTTCCACGCTGGGTCACGTGCTCGGCAGCGCGCCCGAGCTTTCGTTCTTCGAGGTCGCCACGATGACGGCATTCGTCGCGTTCGCGGAAGCAAACGTGGACCTCGCGGTCGTCGAGGTCGGCATCGGCGGGCGGCTCGATGCGACGAACGTGCTCCCTTCCCCGCTCGCCACCGGCATCACGACGATCGCGTTCGATCACATGGACAAGCTCGGAAATTCTCTCGCGGAGATCGCGCGCGAAAAAGCGGGCATCGTGAAGCCGGGCGTTCCGCTCGTCGTCGGCGGCCGGGTCGAAGGCGAAGCGCTGTCGGCCATCGAATCGGTCGCACGCGAGCGCGGCGCACCGCTGAAGAGGGCGACGCACACGAATTTCGCGAACGGAACGGCGCTCGCGGGCGCGCATCAAGACGACAACGCCGACACGGCGCTCTGGCTCCTCTTCGAATCGAAAATTTTGAAGGGCAGGCCGAACCCGCAGCGTGACGTCTTCGAGGGATTCCAGAACGTGAGATGGCCGGGCCGCCTCGAGCGCGTGGACACGCCCGAAGGTCCGTGGCTCTTCGACGCCGCGCACAATCCCGAGGGCGCGCGCGCGCTCGCGACATATCTCGCGCGCGTGAAAGAACCTGTCGCGCTCGTGTTCGGCACGCTCGCCGACAAGGCGTGGCCCGAGATGCTCGACGTGCTCGCGCCGCTCGCGCAAAATCGCGTGTATCTTGCACCCAAAGGCCGCACCCCCTCGCCGACGGCTCTGCTCGGGGCACGTCACCCGCGAAAAATCGGCGAAAACGCGCAGGTTGCGATGCCTGCCGCGCGCGCGCTTGCGGGCGAAAAAGGCATCGTCGTGGTCGCCGGCTCCATCTTTTTGGTCGGTGAGATTCGCAGCAAGCTCTTGGGCTTGCCGGTCGATCCGCCAGTCGCGCTTTGACCGAAAAAAATTGTATCCTCCCGCCATGCCGAGCTTCGACATCGTCTCGAAAGTGCAGTGGAACGAGGTCGAGAACGCCTTGAACCAGGCGCAGAAGGAAATCGGACAGCGCTACGATTTCAAAGACACCGAGACCTCGCTCGAACGCAGCGAAGAAGGCATCACTCTCCGCTCGACGACCGAGGACCGCGTGAAGGCCGCGTTCGGCGTTTTGCAAGAAAAGCTCATCAAACGAAAAGTGAGCTTGAAGCAAGTCGAGGTGGGCGAGCCGGAGCCGTCCGGAAAAGGGCAGCGCCTCGTCGTGAAGATCAAAGAAGGCATCGAGGCCGAGCACGCGCGCAAAATCGTCGGGCGCATCAAGGAGTCGAAGCTCAAGGTGCAGGCGTCGATGCAAGAGCAGCAGATTCGTGTGACCGGAAAGAACAAAGACGATCTGCAGCAAGTGATTCAATTGGCGCGCGGCATCGATCTCCCGCTCGATCTTCAATTCATCAATTTCCGCGATTGAAAAAGCCCTCGAAGAGAGTCGAAGCGAAGGAAGCACCGCACGAGCGGCACCTGTTCGGCACGGACGGCATTCGCGGCGTCGCGAACGTGCATCCGATCACGCCGGATCTTTGCTTGCGCCTCGGTCGCGCGGTGGCGTCATTTGCAGGGAAAAACAAGGGGGATCCGCCGCGCATCCTGATCGGCAAGGACACGCGTCTCTCGGGTTACATGATCGAGCAGGCGCTCGCGGCGGGCATCTGCTCGATGGGCGGTCGCGTGATCTTGTGCGGTCCGATGCCCACTCCTGCCATCGCGCATCTCACGACGAGCATGCGCGCCGACGCCGGCATCGTCATCAGCGCGAGCCACAATCCGTACGACGACAACGGCATCAAGATCTTCGGACGCGACGGATTCAAGCTTCCCGACGCTGCCGAAGCCGAGCTCGAATGGCTGATGTCGCACGAGCAGGAGCTCGCACGGCCCACGGGTCCCGGCATCGGACGCGCGGAGCGACTCGAGGACGCGCGCGGACGATACGTCGTCTTCGTGCGCAACACCTTCCCGGCCGATCTCTCCCTCACCGGTTTGCGGGTCGTCGTGGACGCGGCACACGGCGCGGCCTACAAAACGGCGCCGCTCGTCTTCTCGGAGCTCGGCGCCACGGTGTTCGCGATCGGCGTGAAGCCGAACGGCACCAACATCAACAAAGACGCGGGCGCGCTTCATCCGGACAACGTGCGCGCGGAGGTCGTGAAACGCGGCGCGGACATCGGAGTGGCGCTCGATGGCGACGCGGACCGGCTCATCGTCGTCGACGAAAAAGGCCAAATCGTCGACGGAGACGCGGTGATGGCGATGTGCGCCACGCGCATGATGAAAGAAGGCGCGCTGAAAAAAAAGACGCTCGTCTCCACCGTGATGAGCAACCTCGGGCTCGAGCGCGCGATGGAAGCGCAAGGCGGCAAGCTCCTTCGCACCGCCGTCGGCGACCGCTACGTCGTCGAGGCGATGCGCGCCGGCGGATACAATCTCGGCGGCGAGCAATCCGGCCATCTCATTTTTCTGGATCACGCGTCCACGGGAGACGGCACCATCGCGGCGTTGCAGGTGCTCGCGCTCATGATGCGCGCCGAAAAACCGCTCTCGACGCTCGCGCACACGTGCATGACTCGCGTGCCGCAAATTTTGGAGAACGTCGTGCTTCGGGCGAGGAGGCCCATCGACGAGATGAAGACGATGAACGCCGAGGCGGAGCGGGTGCGGCGCGCGCTCGGCGACGAAGGTCGCGTCTTCATTCGCTGGAGCGGCACCGAGCCGAAGCTGCGCATCATGATCGAAGGTCCGGACGAAGAACGCCTAGCCGATTGGGCGCGCGACCTCGCACGCGCAGCCAAACGCGACACGGCATGAAGTGGCTTATTTTTGCTTGTATTTTATGTGCAGGGTGCAACCATTCACCCGCGAGCTCGACGCCTGTGACGACCACCGCGTCGATTCCGAGCGCGACGGCGTCCACGCCGGCAAGCGCAGACCCGGCTCCGAGCGCGACGGCGACCGTGGCTTCGAACGGGGATCCCTGCGCGCACGCATCCGCATGGGCGGTCGATCGAGCGCTCGATCAAAAGGGCGGCGACATCCAGATCCTCGCGTGGCGTCAGAAGTCCGACGATCGCCCCCTTTACGTCGACGAAGCGCTCGTGTGGCAACACGGCGAAGCCGGCTGGACGCTCGCGCAAGTGTATCGCCACCCGAAAGAAGACAACGCGTTCCATCTCTCGATCGTGTGCGATGCGCCGTATCAGCCCGAGAAATCGTACGACCATGCGCCCAAGGTGAAAGACGTGAAAGATTTTTTGAAGAACACGACGTGGGCCGATGGGCTCGTCGGGTTCAAGCTCGACGCAGGCAAGGCGTGCACGGACAACTGGTCGCGCGTGATCGGCGCCCCACCGCCTGCGAACGTTCTCGAGTAAGGAAGCTTTCGGCGCGCGGCCCGTAGAACGGGGCGGGCCATGTCGATCGCGCGATTTGCCGTATTTTCTGCCGTTCTAGCGATCGCAGGTGTAGCGCTCGTCGCATGCGGCGCAGCCCACGGCGCGGATTTCCAGTCCGCGGACGCGAGCGCCGAGTCGGGCCACCGATGGCCGGGCTCGACCGACGACTCCGGCACGACGAACGGCGGTGACGGATCGAGCGTCGAAACCGACGGCGGCACGGAGCTCGACGGCGCGATCGTCGATGGCCCGACCGCGGACGAGTGCCTCGAAGGTTGGGCGGCATATGATGGCGGGTGCCCTGCCCCGACCATCACCGACTCGTATGTGGGCAACGGGTGCGTGGGTACCACGGGATGGTTCGTGGACGGCGCGAACTTCCAAGTCCGCCAGCACAACACCGGCGTCGCCGATGACGGGCCGCAATCGTTCGGCGCGAACGGCAATCAGATGATGTGGAACGTCATCACGACGACGCAGCTCTGCGTGACGGTGTCGGCGGGCGCGAAGGACGCGTGGGTGGGACACACCATCTACGTCGTGAATCCCGACGGCAAATCCTCGAACTCCGTCATCGTCGGCGACAGGCTCTGAACCGCCTATTTTTGGCTCGATCCGCTATCCTCGAGGGATCGTTCGAGTCCCGGTGTGGAAGCGGAATAGGCCTCGGATGCCCAGTTTCATGGGACTTCAGAAGCTGAGGCCGCCGTCGACGTCCATCGTCCGGGCGTTGAAGTAGTCGCACTCGATCGTGAACTTCACCGCGCGCCAGATGTCGTCGGGCTCGCCGATGCGCCCGCTCGGGATCATCGCGACCACCGCATCGCGCGCTTTTTGATTCATGCCGCGTGTCATCGGCGTCTCGATCATGCCGGGCGCGATCGCCGTGCAGCGAATTCCGAATTGTGCCCATTCGCGCGCCCACGTGAGCGTGTTCGCGGCGAGCGCGGCTTTCGCGGCCACGTAGTTCGATTGCCCGCGATTGCCGTGCCGCGAGATCGACGAGATGTTGACGACGACGCCGGGCCTCACGTTTTTCTCGGCCATGTAGGCGACGACCTCTTGCGCCATGAACGTGGCACCCGAGAGATTCACGTCCAGCACGACCTTCCAGTCTTGCTTCGACAATTTTTTGATCGCGCCGGTCTCGCGATCTTTTTTCACGAGCAGGCCGTCGCGAAGGATGCCCGCGCAATTCACGAGCGCGTTCAATCCACCCATTTTTTCCGCCGCCCATGCGACGAACGCCTCGCAATGGTGCGGGTCGGACACGTCGAGCTTGCGCTGATGAATGCTCTGCGGCAGCTCCGACAAAAGCGATTCGTTGATGTCGCCGGCGGCGACTTGCGCGCCTTCGGCGGCGAGCTGACGCGCGAAATGGGCGCCCATGCCCGAAGCCGCGCCGGTGACGATGACTTTCAATTCGGAAAGCTTCACGAGAGATCTCCTGAGTGGATGAATGATTGCGCCGGCGCGTCGGCGTGCTCTTCGAGCCACGCGGCAACGGCGGGATACAAAACCTTCGATGCTTTCGATCCCACGACCGCGCCGACGTCGCCGCCGGACACGCGGAGCACGTCCTTCACGCTGGCGCCCGAAAAATCTCCGAGCGCGGTCGCGGCGTCGGGCGGACAAATCGCATCGCGGTCGGCCACGATGGACATCACGGGAGCCTTGATTTTCCCTAGATCCACGCGTTTTCCGGCCACGCGATGCTCGCCGCGAACGAGCGCGTTCGATTGATAGAGGTCTCGGATGTACGTGGCGTACGCGGCGCCGGGAAACGGCACGTTGTCCTGCGACCAAGCCTCGAGCGCGTCGAACGCTTCGCGCGCCTTCGGATCGTGCATGCGAAGGGCGATGCCGATCCACTTCGCGATCGGGAGCGTCGGCCGCATCGCGGAAAATCCGCTTTGCATTTGCCAGGCAGGCAGATTTCCTGCGTCGGCGATCGCCTGCGCATCGAAGTGCTTCGGATCGACGAGCTCACCGAGCAGACCCGCCTTCGAAAAGTCGATGGGCCCGAGCAAGTTGACGAGCGCCGCGATCTCGCCGGGATGGAGCGCAGCGTGAATGGCGGCGAGCGTGCCGCCCATGCAGTAGCCGAGGAGCGCGTATTTCTGCGCGCCCGAATCTCTCCGCACGGCGCGCGCCGCATGACGAAGGCGCGCGAGCACGTCGTCCCAGGAAAAGTAACGGTCCTCGTCCTCGGCGATACCCCAATCGAGCAGATACACCGAGCGCTGCGGACGCGCGCGTACGAGCGACTCCACGAGGCTCGCGCCGGGCCTGAGATCGAGCACGAACCACCGGTTGATCATCGATGGCACGAGGAAGAGCGGCGTCGCGTTCGAACGAAGCGGCACACCTGCCGCGTCCTGAGGCTGTGCGCCGCGGAATCGGTAGAGCGTGGCCGTGCCGATCTTCAGGATCGCGTCTTTGGGCGTCGCCGCGACGGTGACCGCGCTCGTCATCGTCAGCCCCCGACCGTGAACATCTCCGACGAGCGCTTGACGGCCTCGAGCGAGAGCCGGCGCCACTCGGCGTTCAGCGCCGATGCGTACGCGAACGACTCTTTCGTGAGCTTCGCGAGCTCGTCGACCACCTGCGTCGCCTGCTCGTTCCGCTTCGTCTCCATCTTTGCGAGCTCGTCGTAGAAAGCCGTGGTGCGCGAGACCGCGTCTTCCATCGATTTCTTCCAAAACGCCTGGAATTGCTGCAACTGCACATTTTCTTTGTCGGCCATGATGTCCTCCGTTCGCCGCACATTCCTGCGGAACGCGCGGGAACATACGAACCGCGCATCGGACCGTCAAGGCATTTTGTGTTGCAGTGCAACAAAATCTATTTTCGACGCGCGCGTACGGTCTTCTTCAGCTTTTCGAGCTCGCGGCGAAGCTCGGCGACTTGATCCGCAGACGAAGCCGTCGAGACTGGCGGCGGCGGCGGCATCGGCGCGGCTTGCGGCGGCGGCCCCGGCTCCTGCGCTTGCGCCCATGGGTTCGATCCCATCATCATGCGAGCCAGCGCGTTGCCCGCGGAGAACGGCGCGGTCGCGAGCGGAACGTACGGCGAGAGCGCCTGCGCTTGCGAGCGCGCGCGCATGTAGATCTCGAGCGCCCAGGACATGTATCGGCCAAAAAACTCGGCCAATGCTTCGTTTTCGAGGCGGATCAACTGCGTCAGAAACGGCACCGGCAAGAGCCGCGCGCCGCCCCGGCTCTCGAGGATGATCTGCGTGAGTGTCGCCGCTGTCAGATCTTCGTCGGTCTTCGCGTCGACCACCGTGACATCGGCGCCGACTTTGATCTTGTGAGCGAGCTCGTCGAGCGTGATGTACTTGCTGTCGACGGTGTCGTAGAGGCGGCGGTTCGAATATTTTTTGACGATCATGCGCGGCAGCCACTATCGCACAAGGGTCCGACACCGCAACCTGCACCTCGATCCGAGACCGGACGACCAAGGCGTGCATTTTTGTGCATTGCAACATTTTTGGCTTGACGATTGCGGTCGCCGGCCGTATTTCACGCCTCGCTCGGCTTGTTGCAGCGCACTAGAGCGCCGCGTCGAGCCCCGGAGATCGCCCGATGAATGCTCGCCCGCGTACGACCCTCGGCCTTTCCGCGCTCCTCCAAGCCGTCGGCGGCGGCCTCGGCTGGTCGCTGGTTCCTGCCGTGATGCCCGACATCGCAAAGGATCTGACGTTCGGGCACGCGAGCGCAGGTGCGGTCTTCGGCGCCGCGTCTCTCGGCATCGCGCTCGCCTCGCCCTTCGGAGGCAGCGCGGTCGATCGCTTCGGCGCGCGTCGCACGGCCGGATTCGCGATGCTGTTCGGGGCGGTGACGTGCGGTTTGAGGGCGTTTGCGCATACGCCGGCCATTCTCGCGGCGTGCATGTTTCTCTTCGGGCTGCACATCGGATTCGTGGCGCCGGCCCTTCCCAAGGCTCTCTCTGCGCACGTGCCGCCGGCTCGCTTCGCGCGAGCGAACGGTCTCACCGTGCTCGCGTACACGTTCGGCACGGCGATCACGATGGTGACGGCGCGCACGTGGCTCTTGCCGTATCTCGGTGGTTGGCGACACGCGATGCTGTTTGCGGCCGGGGCAATGGCGCTCGCAGGCGTGGCGTGGCTCGTCTGCATTCGTGACGGATTTATTGCGACGCACCATGCGACCTTGCGATCGTCGTTCGCGCTTCTCGGAAATGGCGCCGTTCGGCGCGTCGCCGCCGCGCACTTTCTGCTCTTCGGGGGCTACCTCGCGCTCCTCTCGTCGCTCCCGCATCTGTTGATCGAAGCCGGCGTAGACAAGACGAAGGTCGGCATTTCGATCGCGGCGTGGCTCGCAACGGCCGGTCTCGCGAATTTCGTGGGACCGTCATTTTCCGACCGCATGGAACGTCGCAAGCCCGTGATTTTAGGAGGAGCAGCGTTGGCGGGCCTCGCCCTGACCGCCGTCGCGTTCGCTCCGGCAGCACAAAAGCCCTTGTTTTTGGCGGTCGCGGCGATCGGTGGCGGCGCATTCGCTCCTCTTCTTTTGACGATCCCGTTTGAGCTGCCGGGCGTTGGCTTGGCGCGAGGCGGAGCGGCGCTCGGTCTCTTGATGATGCTCGGCCAGGTCGGTGGGTTCTTGCTCCCCGTCTTGGTTGGTGGAACATCTGAGGCCGCCGGTTTTCGGGCGGCGATCCTGACCCTCGCCATGCTCCATGCGTTCATCTTGATCCCCGCTCTCGGTCTGCCCGAGACGGGCCGTGCGGGCGATCATTCGGGCAGCGCTTGGCAAAAGAACACGGGCGACGTCGCGTGAAGATCATGAAACGCGCGCGATCGATTTGGCTTCTCGCGACATTCGGCGTCGCGATCGGCGCGCTCCTCGCGTGCTCGAGTGGATCGGATCGTCAGTGCACGGTCGGCGCGGACTGCGCGAGCGGCGCATGCAACGCCGACGGCACGTGCGTCGCGGTGGCGAGCGGCAGCACCGACGGCGGCACGAGCCTCGGTGACGGAGGATCCACCACCGGATCCGACGGCAGCACGTTTCCGATCGACGCGTCGCCTCTCGCATGTGCGACGGACGGCGGCGCGCTCGGCCACGACAACGTCCCGATCGCAGCGGGTCTCACCGCGACCTTCGAGGTCGCGACGAACGAGACGGTAGATACGGCCGGCACCGACAACGGCGATGGCTCCAAAACATGGGATTTTACCGTATCGTTCGCGTCGGACCAAAGCGTGATCGTGCAAACGCTCTCGCCGTCCGGCGCATGGTGGGCTCCCGACTTCACGACCGCCACGTACGCGTCGAAGCTCGTGCAAGCACAGAGCACGCTCGGTGTCTTCGACTACGGCGCGAATTCGCTCGATCTCGTCGGCGTCGTTTCACCGACGAGCGACGGCGTCACCGAGACCGAGCTCACCTACGCGACGCCGATCCCCATCCTCGCGTTCCCGCTCCACATGGCGCAGACGTGGTCGACGACGTCGAACGTCAGCGGCAAGTTGAACGGCGTCACGGCGCTCTACTCCGAGACCTACGACTCGAAGGTCGACGCGTACGGCACGGTGAAGACGCCCTATGGAAATTTTGCTGCACTGCGAGTAGGAACGTTGCTGACGCAAAATGCAGGCGCCGTCACGAAGACGCGCACCTACGCGTGGGTCACCGCGTGCTTCGGCACGATCGCGAAGGCCACGTCGACGTCGATGACGAACACGGGCACACCCGGCGAGAACTTCACGCAGACCGCGGAGCTCATGAGGCTTGCCCCGTGAATGCGGTACGCGAGCTGCTCTTTCGCCTAGGTCTGGGTCTAGGCCTCGGTCTTCTTCTCTGTCTCGAAGCAGGGTGCATGACTTTCCATCAAGGTCCGATGCCGGGCGAGCCGAAAACTGCGTCGTTCGCGAACGTCGAAGGCGTGCGCGTTCGCTACGTCGACACGGGCGGTGACAAGCCGGCCGTCGTTCTCATTCATGGATTCGCGTCGTCGCTCGATGCATGGGCCACCGTCATCCCCGAGCTCGCGAAGACCCACCGCGTGCTCGCCCTCGATCTCAAAGGGTTCGGTTGGACCGATCGACCCGAGGGTGACTATTCGCCCGACGCCGAAGCGCAGCTCGTGCTGGCGCTCATGTCGCAGCGCAACATTCCACGCGCGGATCTCGTCGGGCATTCCTGGGGCGCGTCGGTGGCGCTCGCGGCGGCGATGCGCGCGCCCGATCGCGTGAAGCGTCTCGCGCTCTATGACGCGTGGGTCTACGAAGGCCAGCTTCCGGCGACGTTTCACTGGTCGCGCACGGGCGGCGTCGGCGAGATGCTGTTCGGTCTGTATTACAAGCAGCGCGCCGACGAGAAGATGGCGATGGCCTTCTACGATCAGAGGTACGTGACCGAGGAGCTCGTCGACGCGGTGGAAGAAGCGCTCGACAGGCCAGGCACCGTGGCGGCGGCGCTCGCGGCGGTGCGCGGACAGCGCTTCGCGGGCGTCGAGGCGAATTACCGTAAAATTCAGCAGAAAACGTTGCTTCTGTGGGGACGCGAGGATGCCGTCGCCACGCTCGATTTCGGCGAGCGGCTCGCGCGCGATCTGCCGAACGCACACCTCGTGGTGTATCCGCGCTGCGGACATTTTCCGATGATCGAGGCGCGCGCGGAGTCGAATCGCGACCTCGTCGCCTTCTTGAGCGACGCGCCCGAGCCGACGACGACTAGCGAGAAACCCGCGCCTGGATCGAGCGAGGCCACGCCGTGAGAGGGTCGGCGCCGTTCGCTCATGCTCTCGCGCTCGGCGTGTTCGCGCTCGTGCTTGCGCAATCGAAGCGCGCGCGCGCGACGGGCTTCAGCGACCTCGGCGAGGACATCGTGCAGCGCGACAAAGTCGCGGTCACCGTCGACGGTTACTTGCGCACGCGCGGCACGGCCTACGGCAACCTCGATCTCGATCGCGGCCCCACGCCTTCCGGGCAGCTCCTCTTTCCGGTCTCGCAGGCCGACCCGAAAGCGCAGTGGCTGACGAATTGGGACATGCGCCTTCGCACCGACATCGCGATCTATGCGCCCGGGCAAACCCTCGCCGTGAAGGTCCGCATGGACGCGCTCGACAATCTCGTTCTCGGGAGCTTGCCGAACGGCGCGCCGTCCGCGACCACGTCACAAAACGCTCCAAATCAAGCGCTTTCGTTGAAACGCGCCTACGGCGAGGCGCTCCTTCCATTCGGTCTCCTCGCCGCAGGTCGCATGGGATCGCATTGGGGCCTCGGCATTCTCACGAACGGCGGCGACTGCCTCGATTGCGACAGCGGCGACGCGGCCGATCGCATCGCGCTCGTGACGCCGCTCGCGGATCACATCTTCGCGCTCGCCTACGATTTCTCCGCGATCGGTCCGCTGCAAGGAACGACGACGCAGCCGAATCACGTCGTCGACGTCGAGCCATCGGTGGACGTGCACACGCTCACGTTTGCTGCGATGCACTATAAAAACGATGCATCGCGAGAGCGGCGTCGACGTGCCGGTCGCACGACGGTGGAATATGGCGCGTACTTTTCGCATCGTTGGCAGAACGACGACATCCCTGCTTCGTATCTCCCCGTCGCGACGCCGGTCGCGGTCACGCCGGCGGAGGTGATGCATCGCGGATATCAAGCGAACGCCGCCGACGCATGGGGACGCCTCACCTTCCCGGTCGCGCGCGTCGAGTTCGAGATCGCGTATTTGCAAGCATCGGTCGATCAAGCGTCGCTCCTGCCGGGCGCGCTCCTCCGCGATCCGGTGACGAGCCATCAGCTCGGCGCGGCGCTCGAGAGCGATGTCGGCGCGCCGGCGGATCGATTCGGGTTCGGGCTCGATATGGGTTACGCGAGCGGCGACCCGGCGCCGGGGTTCGGCGTGAATACGCCGGCAAACGCGCAGCAGCCGAAGCCGGGCGACCTCGACGGGCCGCAAGCTTCGCCGCCGAACGACACGCGCGTCGACAACTTCCGCTTTCATCCGGACTACCGCATCGATCAAATTCTCTTTCGCGAGATCATTGGCACCGTGACCGACGCCGCCTACGTTCGTCCGCACGTGCGCGCGCGCGTCGCGCAATGGACGAGCGCGCAAATCACGACGAGCCTCGCGGGCATCGCATCGACGGCAGCGAATGCGTCCTCGACGCCCGGAGGAGCGGCGCCGCTCGGCGTGGAGCTCGATCCGCAAATCGCCTATTCGGGCAGAGAAGGCCTCTTCGTCGCGCTCGAAGGCGGATGGCTTTTGCCGCTCGCCGGTCTCGACAATCCGCAACTTCACATGGACGCAAAAATGGTAGGCCTCGTGCGCCTGCGAATCGCGTTTCTGTTCTGATCATGATCACCAAGCGCACACAAACCCGTCTTCGCCTAGGTCTAGGTCTAGGTCTAGGTCTGAGTCTTCTCGCCTGCGGCGAGAACCAAACCCACCCTGTTCGTGACGACTACGACGCCGGCGTCCCTGCTCCTCTCGCATGCGTCCCGAATCTCGATGGCAAGATCGACGCGAACGAAATTCAGCCTGCGATCGGAATCCCGCTTTCCTACTTGGTGTCGCCGGCGGGCGTCACGCGTGACGTGAACGTCGCGGGCACCGTCGACTCCGATGGCCATACGGTGTGGGATTTTTCGGTGGACTACGCGAACGACGAAGTCGCGCGGATCCAAGCGCAAAATCTCGCCGGAAAGTGGTACGCGTCGTCGTTTCCCGCGAGCGGATTCGTCGTCGCGCAAGACGCGGGTGACCGGCTCGAAGGCGTCATTCTCTTCGACGCGAGCGGATATCGGCTCGCCGGGCTCGCGTCGACCGACGAGAACCCGCCCGAGGGAAAGACGCTTTATGTGTATGATACACCTGTCGATCTGTTTCGATTTCCGATGACGCCCGGAGTCTCGTTCACGTCGACAGGAAACGTGCAGAATGCAACTTTGCGCGGGCTGCCGTACGCCGGAAAGGACACGTACGACGTGAAGGTCGACGCGGCCGGCACGTTGATCTTGCCGTCGGTCACGTTCACGCAAGCGCTTCGCGTGCGCACGACGCTTACGGCGACGCCCGCGGCGGGACAACCGGCAACGACGCGCCAAGTTTCATTTCTCTTCGAATGCTTCGGTGAGGTGGCGCGTGCCACGAGCCAGACGAACGAGACGCAAGACGATTTCACGACGGCGGCCGAAGTTCGCCGCCTCGGACTTTTGCCATGACTAGCCTGACGAAGAGGCGCGGAGAAAAATCATGATGACGTGGGACAGCTGGAAAAAAAGCTTCGACGTGTGGGAGAACGAGACCGCGAAATTTCTCGAGACGTGGGTGAAGAGCCCGCTCGTGCTCGGCCCGAGCGGCATGATGCTCACGCAGGCGATGAAGGCGAAGGCGCAATACGACAAAGCCCTCGCGCAATTTTGGGGCAGCGTCGGCTTGCCCACCAAGCGCGATCAAGAGCGCACGCTCCATCTCTTGAACAAGCTCGAATCGCGTCTGCTCGATCTCGAGGAGCAGCTGGAAGAGCAGCAGAAGGCCTAGCCCTCGACCTCGACCTAGGCAAAGACGGAGAACCCATCATGGACATCACGCCCTACCTCGACATGAAGCCCGCGCCTCGCGCCGTGTTCGATTCGCTCTCGACCCGCGCGCACCTTCCGCGATTTTACGTACCGACGCCGGACGGCGGATATTCGCTCGTCACGTGGCAGGCGTTCGCGGACGAGATCCGCGACGTCGCGCTCTTCTTGCAGCCAATCCTCGGGAAAGAAGATCGCGCATGCGTGCTCGCGCCGAACTCGGTGGCCTGGGCCAGCGCGGCGCTCGCGATTCAAGCCGCGGCCGGCGTCATGGTGCCGATCTACCCGGCGTCGACGGCGGCGCAGATTGGTTATGTTGCAGCGCACAGTGACGCGAAGGTGGTCTTCGTCGACACGGCCGCTCTTCTGTCGCGCCTCTTCGACTGTTGGAGCGAGCTCGCGCACGTCGAGAAGATCGTGCTCCTGTCCGCTGCGGTGGACGCGCGAAAGACATTCGACGACTGGCGCACGAAGACGAGCTCGAGCCAAAAAGAAGCTATTTCATCGGCGGACATCGCTGCTCGTGTCGTGTCGTGGCGCGAAGCGAAGGCGGCCGGGCGCGCCGCCCACGAGAAGAATTCGAGCGCGTTCGACGCGATGCTCTCGTCGGTGTCGCTCGATCAGCTCGGCATGATGCTCTACACGAGCGGCACGTCGGGCAATCCGAAGGGCGTTCCTTTGTCGCACCGCAACGTAGCGGTGAACGGGCAAGATTGGCTCGTCTGCAACGGACCGCAGCTCGGGGAAAACAACGTCGACATCCTGTGGCTTCCCATGAGCCACATCTTCGGCTTCGGGGAGATGTGCCTCGGCAACACGCTCGGGTTCACCACGTACCTCTCGGATCCGGCGACCTGCCTCACGAAGATGCCGGCGCTGAGACCGACGGTGTTCATGAGCGTGCCTTCGCATTGGGAGAAGCTCGCGCAAATGAGCATGCACGAGCCGACGCAAGAAGGTCGCGTGAAAAAATTCGTCGAGACGACGGGCGGCCGGCTTCGGTTTTGTTTGTCGGGTGGCGCGGGCCTCAAACGCGAGGTGAAGGATTTCTTCTACGCGTGCGGCGTACTCATCATCGAGGGCTATGGTCTCACCGAGACGTCGCCCACGCTCACCCTCAATCGCCCCGACGCATTTCGTTTCGATTCGGTCGGCAAGCCCTTGCCGAGCGTGGAGCTCAAGCTCGCCGAAGACGGGGAAATTCTCGCGCGCGGAGCGAGTGTGTTTCGCGGCTACCACAAGGACGAACCGGCGACGCGCGAAGCGTTCACCGCCGACGGCTGGTTCCAAACCGGCGACGTCGGCCGCTTCACCGACGACGGCTTTCTCCAGATCATCGATCGCAAGAAGGACATCTTGGTGACGGCCGGCGGCAAGAACGTGCCTCCTGCCAACATCGAGGTTCGCTTCGGGGGCGATCCGCTCCTCGCCCATGTCGTCGTCTACGGCGACGCGAAGAAGTTCCTCGTCGCGGGCGTGTGGCTGAACGAAGCGGTCGTGCGCGCCGAGCTCGAGTCGAAAGGCACGACGCCCGATCACATGAGCGCCGCGCGACGGGAGATCGTCGCCCAACGGATCGAGCGCGTGAACCAAGGGCTCGCGAGCTACGAGTCAATCAAGAAGTTCGCGATCATGAGCGAGCCGCTCACCGTCGAAGGCGGCCTTCTCACCGCGTCGTTCAAGGTGCGCCGCAAGAAGGTCTACGAGGCGTTCAAGCCGGCGTTCGAAGCGATGTACGCCGAAAATGATGCTCCGCGTCCCGCAGTGCAACATGCCTGAGCAAGCGTTCTCGCGAATCAAAAATCTTTTGGGGCTTGCCGCTCGCAAGCGCCCGGAGGTCGGAGTCACGCCCGCGGACGTGGTCCATCGCGAGAACAAATGGTCTCTGCTTCATTATCGACGCGCGACGCCGGCGCGTTACAAAACACCTATTTTGTTCGTGCCGTCGCTCATCAATCGGCACTACGTGATGGATCTCGTGCCGGGCAAGAGCATGGCGGAGTGGCTCCTCGCGCAAGGCCACGACGTGTACTGCATCGACTGGGGCACTCCCGGCGACGAGGATCGGTACCTGAGCTTCGACTCTATCTGCGACAAATATCTCGGTCGCGCGCTTCGCATTGCAGCAAAGAGCTCGCCGCGCGGCCAGGCCCATGTGCTCGGCTATTGCCTCGGCGGCACGCTGGCCGTCATCCACGCCGCTGCGCACCAAGAGAAAATCGCCTCGATGGCCCTTCTCGCGGCGCCCGTGAGCTTCAAAGACGAGGGGCCTCTCGCGGCGTGGACCCAATCGCCCGACTTCGATCCGGAGGCGATCACGCGTGCATGGGGAAATGCGCCGTGGCCGCTGCTTCAAAGTGCATTCCACATGCTGCGGCCGACGTTGAATCTCGCAAAGGCCATGCACCTCGTCGATCGCGCGTGGAACGACGAGTTCCTCGACGGCTTTCTCGCCGTGGAGACGTGGGGCAACGACAACGTGTCGTTCCCCGGCGCGGCGTTCGTTCGCTACATCGAGGATTTGTATCGAAAGGACGCGCTCGTGAACGGCGACATGACGCTGTCCGGAAAGCCCGCGAAGCTGGAGTCGATCGCGTGTCCGCTCCTCGCGGTCACGTTCGAGCACGACAACATCGTGCCGTGGAGGAGCGCGGCGCTCGTCGTCGATCGCGTCGCATCGACCGACAAAACGCACGTGAAGCTCCCGGGCGGTCACGTCGGCGCGGTCGTGTCCAAGTCGGCGTCGAAAGGGCTCTGGCCCATGCTGTCGAAGTTCTTCGTCGATCACGAAGCGAGAGGCGTGAAGACGCGCGGCGCGCGGTCGGCTAACGTCGCTCGTCGATGACGATTTACATCTTCGGCTTCCTCATCGGATTCGTGGCCGGCCTGCGATCGATGACGCCGCTGGCGGCCGTGAGCATCGGCGCGTTCATCGGCCATCTCAAGGTCGACAAGTCCGCGGTCGCGTTTCTCGCCGAATCGCCGGCTCCTTACATTCTGAGCGCGCTCGCGCTCGTCGAGCTGGTGTTCGACAAGCTGCCGGTCACGCCGAGCCGGAAAGCGATCGGGCCATTTTTAGCGCGAATCGTGACAGGCGGTCTATCCGGCGCGGCCCTCGGCGCGGCGGGCGACGCTCTCCTCGGATGCGCGTTCGTCGCCGCTGCCGGCGCGGCGTTCGGCACGCTCGTCGGAGGCTCGGCACGCGCGAGCCTCGCGGCAGGGTTCCGAAAAGATTTTCCCGCTGCGCTCATCGAAGATGCGTTCGCGATCGGCGGCGCGGCGATGCTCGTCGCGCTGGCGTAGCGATCACGCGCTCATCCGAGCACGATGAGCGGTGCTTCGGCCGGACAGCCGACGCGAAATGGAAACCAGTGCCCCCAGCCGCTCGTCGTGTAGAGCGTCGATGCGCCGCGCTCGTAACGTCCCCACAAATATCCATCGGGAAAAAGCGGCTGGAACGCGCTCTTGCCGTGAAAGCCGATCTGTCCTCCGTGCGTGTGTCCGGAGAGCGTGAGATCCACGTTTGCGTCGGCGGCGGGGATGAAGCCCTCCGGTCGATGCGACATCAAGATCGAGAAGGCGCCGGACGGCCGATCGCGCATGGCTCGCTCGGTCCCCCGTCGCAGGAAGCCGTAGAAATCGCCGCCGGCCAGGAAGGGATCGTCGATGCCGCCGAGATAGAGCGTGGACCCGCCGACACGAATCGGAACCCCCGCGTCGACGAGCAAATTCGCGCGCGCCTTCTCGAGGTAGCGACGCGCGACCGCAGCGTCGTGGATGTATTCGTGATTGCCGAGCGCCGAGAACACGCCGAGGCGCGGCTTCAATCTTCGCGCCGCTTCGATGGCGGGGCCGATCTGCGAGAGATCGTCGGCGACGTCTCCCGTGAAGAGAACGAGATCCGGCTGAATTCCGCGGTCGCCGAGGCGATCGACGAATTTGTCGAGATCGCACGCCTGCCGCGAGATCCCGAGATGCAGATCGCTGAGCTGCAGAATGGTGAGGCCTTGGAGGTCCTCGGGAAGCGAAGGCGCGTGCAACATGATGCGCGGGACCTCCGCCGGCGCGATCCCGTCGAGGAATCCCCGGGCGCTCACCCCCAAGGCGACGACGGGCGCTACCGCGGTGATCGCCCCGAGGACTTGTCGTCGCGTGACGGCGGATTCGTCGACGGATTTTTCCGGCCGCGACGACGCGCTCGCGGCGATCGGCGACGATTTTTTTCGAAGCAGCAAGGGCTTCGCGACCCCTCGCAAGATCGCGGCGACGGGCAGGCTTGCCGCGACAATCATCGACGTCAGAAGACCGCAGACCGTGAGGCATGCTCCCGAGTAGCGAATCGGATACGTAGGTCCGAGCTGCCACATCGCGTGCGTGATGAAGAAGAAGCTCGCGAGCGCAGCGTAGAAAAGGATCATCCGCTTCGTGCGGAAGACGTCGCGCATCGCGATCGAGCCGAACAGAAATGAGAGGGCGAGAAGAAGGATGGTGCCTTCCACGGAGTGCCGCCACACGATCGGGGGCATCATGATTCACCTATATTTTGGCTGTATTTGTCGTATTCCGCGCGAAGGATGCGGTCGGCCTCTTCTTCTTCGACGCTGCGCGAGAAGCGCCGGATCGCAAGCACGCAGACCACGACGACGACGCCGAGAGCGATGAAGCCGAACGCGAGGATCATGGCTCCTGGCTTTCGCTCGAAGGCTGCGATAGCGCGTCGATGCCGTGACCGATGCTCGTGCGCTGACCGAAGAGCGGATGCGACAGCGACGCGAGCTGGACGATCGCGGCGCCCTGCAACAAAACCAAAAGCACCACCGGCACGATCAACGCGCCGGCCGACGCTCCTCTTCCGACGAGCTTCGCGTTCGCACGCACGAACACCGCGGCGCCGACCACGAACGCCAGAAACGCGGACGCCGGACCGACGGCGCTCCCGACGAGCGAGCTCGATTGTTGATAGATCGCGACGAGCGGCGAGAGCAGAAGCAACGCCGTGCATCCGGCGAATGCGGACGAAACGTAAGCGAGAAGAAGGTCGGTGACGCGCAAGGAGGACGACGTGAGCTTCGCGACGAAGAGCGCGAGCGGCAAAGACGCGAGCGCGGAGGCCGTGATCAACATCGGCACCGTGAGCACGTTCGCGATCGACAGATGACCGTGCGCACCGACGACGACGCCCCACATCGCCGACGCGCCGAGCGCGAGAAGAGCGGCGACAGCGGTGGCGAGCAGCTTGTGCGACGAAGATTCATCTTTCAGGAAATCCGGCGAGGCGGCGCGAGGTCCGACGAAATCGAAGAGTCGAGAAACGATCGTTTGCATGTTTCCTCCGTGGGTTCGAAGAGCACGATGGCGCGCGCGATCGAACGGAGCGCAAAAACGCGGTGAAACACGCGTCAATTGCGTGTGAACACGGTGTGAACGCGTCAGCTCGTGACGGCGCGTGGCAAAGACACCGTGAACGTCGTGCCCTTTTCGCGCGCGGAAGACACGCTCACCGACCCGCCGTGCGCTTCGGCGACCGCCTTCACGAGGGCGAGGCCGAGCCCGCTGCCGTGCTCTCTCCCGCGTGTCGTGAAGAAGCGATCGAAGACGCGCGGCAAATCCGCCTCGTCGATGCCCGGGCCTTCGTCACGCACGAGGACGACGACGCGATCCTCGGCGGATTTTACTTCGACGTTCACATGCACGCCGGGCTTCGAGAACGAGGCCGCATTGGCGATGAGCTCGCGGAAAAGCGACTCGAGACGATAGTCGACGCCGCGCACGACGACGTCTCGATCGGGCGCGACGACTTCGAATGCGATGCCGCGATAGCGCTCGTCGTCGGCGGCGCTGCGCGTGAGCCCTTGCAGGAGCGCTCCGACGTCGACCACGGCGCGGGCCTCGTTCGGCATGCCCGCCTCGGCCCGAGCGAGCTCGAGAAACTGCGTGACGAGACGATCCATTTTTCCGGTGCTGTCGCGGAGCACGCGGGAAATGCGCGCGGCGCGCTCTTCGGTCAGATCCGCAGT
This sequence comes from Polyangiaceae bacterium, assembly GCA_025934595.1. Classification (GTDB taxonomy): domain Bacteria; phylum Myxococcota_A; class Polyangia; order Polyangiales; family Polyangiaceae; genus JAICXU01. The sequence goes on from JAICXU010000001.1 coordinate 31,159, forward strand.
GACGCTGTCGGCGGTCGCGCGCACGGCCGCGACCGGATTTTTCAGCTCGTGCACGAGGTCGGCGATGAACGCCTCATTTTCTCGGCGTTTCGTGTCGAGCGTGCCGAGCAGCTCGTTCAATGCGTTCGCGAGATCCCCCACTTCGTCGGCATGGCGATACGAGAGCGCGACGTTGCGGGTGGCGAGCGACGACTGCGCGAGCGCCTCGGTGCGCAGCTCCTCGAGCGGACGCACGACGCGACGACTCATGTAGAATGCAAGTATCGCGGCGAGCGGCACGGTGACGAGCGCGATCCGTACGAGCTGATAGCGGAGCGCATACACCGTCTGCACGGCGCGCAGCGAGCTGCGCTGCGCGAGCGCCACGTCCGAGCTGGCATGCGATGCGGGCGCTGCGCGCAGCACGGCTTGGCAGAACACCAACCCGACGTACTGGCATCCGACGTGCGGAAGATCGGTCGCCGCCGTACGTACCTCGGCGCGATCGGCGGGCGCTCCCATCGTGTCGTCGAGCTCCGCGAGCGAAGGGGGATGCTGATCGCCGAGAAAAAAAGCCTCGAATCGATCGAACGGATCGGCGGGGTCCTCGTAGTCGCGATCAAACCAAACCGTACCGCCCGGTCCGACCATGCGCAAACGAACGTGCTCACGGCGCGCGAGCCGGTCGAGCGACGCGTCGCGATCGGCCGCGTTCGACGTCTTCGCGTCGATGGCCGCGGCTTCGACGACGGCATTGCGCACCGACGTCCACAAGTGACCGGGCACGTTCCGATCGACTTGGCTCCAGGCGACGAGAAATAACTGCGGTGCTACTGCGACGGCGAGGACGACGAGCACCACGCGCACGCGCAGCGAAAAGCGCCGCCGTAATCGAGGCTCGGTCAGCGGCGCCAACGATATCCGGCTCCGACGACCGTCTCGAGATCTGCGAAGCTCGCGTCAATCGTCTCGATTTTCTTCCGCAGGCGTCGCACGTACGTGTCGACGATGCGATCGGCGACGACCGAGTCGTCTCCGCGCACGAGCTCGAGCAAACGCGTCCGCGAGAGGACGATGCCGGGCCGCGACGCGAGCGCTTCGAGCATGCGAAATTCGGTGAGCGTCAAGGTCAGCGCCGCGCCGGCGTATTTCGCCTCGAGACAATCGGAGTCGAGCGTGAGCTTTCCGAGCGCGACGTGCGAGACATCGCCGCGCTTGGCCGTGCGGAGCGATTCGCGGCGCAAAAGAGCGGAAATTCGCGCGAGAAGAATGCGGGTGTGGAATGGCTTCGTGACGTAATCGTCCGCACCGAGCTCGAGACCGAGCGCTTCGTCGATCTCGGAGTCGCGCGACGTGAGAAGAACGATGGGAACGTCGATCTTCCGATCGCGCAGGCGCTTGCAAAGCGCGAAGCCGTCGAGGCCGGGCATCGTGATGTCGGAGACGATGACGTCGGGCTTTTCGCGCTCGGCCGCGGCGAGACCTTCGATGCCGTCGGTCGCGGTCACGATCTCGTGCCGTTCGTTCTCGAGCGCGAGGGAAAGCGCGTCCAAAAGCGCGCGATCGTCGTCGACGAGGAGAACTTTCGCCATGGCCAATCCTACACATTCTCTGCGAGAGTCTCATCGATGACGCAAGAGAGGCCGGTCGCAGGCGCATCGACGCGCAACACGTCGATCGACCTTCTGCGTGGCCTCGCCATGATCGTGATGGCGCTCGATCACGTGCGTGATTTTTTCGCGTCGAAGCCCTACGAGCCGACCGACCTCGATCACACGACGCCCGCGCTCTTCTTCACGCGTTGGGTGACGCATTATTGCGCGCCCATTTTCGTATTTCTCGCCGGCACCGCGGCGTGGCTCTCGCGATCGAAGAAGAGCGACGCCGAGCTCACGCGCTTTCTCGTGACGCGCGGCATTTGGCTCGTGGTGCTCGAGGTCACCGCGAACAATTTTTTCTGGTCGTTCCGTTCGCCATTCAGCTTCGTCGTCTTGCAGGTTTTGTGGGCGCTCGGCGTCTCGATGGTGGTCCTCGCCGCCGTCGTGCGCATGCCGGTGAAGGTCATCGCGGTGATCGGCGCCGCGCTCGTCGTCTTCCACGATGCGCTCGACCACGTCCATCCATTTCCGACAGGGCCTTCGCACGTCGCGTGGTCGATGTTTCACGAGCGCGATTGGGATTTGCCGGCGTTCGGCACGCACGTCGCGCTCGTCTACCCCATCGTGCCGTGGTGCGGCGTGATGATGCTCGGCTACGCGTTCGGCGCTTTTTTCCGGTCGCGCTCGACCGAGCACCGCGCGCGCGACGTGCTGCGTGTCGGCGTCGCGATCACCCTATTTTTCGTGGTGCTCCGCGCATCGAACGTCTACGGCGATCCGAAGCCGTGGGAGCATCGCGCGGGCATCGGCGCGCTTCTCTCGTTTCTCGACTGCGAAAAATATCCGCCGTCGCTTTGTTACCTCGCGATGACCCTCGGCCCCGCGCTCGTGCTCCTCGCGATCTTCGATCGAACGCGCGTCGGCGATTCGAATCCGCTCGCGCAGATGGTCGTCATCTACGGACGCGTGCCGATGTTCTACTACTTGATTCACGTGCTCCTCATCCACCTCGCGTCGAACGCGATTTTTTACGAAGAGCATCACGTGTGGCGTGCGACATTTTTCGGCCCGAATAGGCTCGATATCGGTTTGCCGTGGGCCTACGTCGCGTGGGTCGCGATCGTGGCCGGCCTCTACCTCCCCTGCCGCTCGTACGCCGATTTGAAATTCAGCGCGTGGGGCAAGAAGCAATGGTGGCTGTCGTATCTGTAATTTCCCTCGCGTCCGAAGGACGTTCGGCGAAGTCAGGCGAGGCCTCGCGCCGAAAGCGAAGCCCCGCCTTCTCGTTGAGACCTAAAGCCGTCAGTACCGATAGTGGTCCGGCTTGAACGGTCCTTCGACCGGCACGCCGAGGTACGCCGCCTGCTCCTTCGTGAGCTTCGTCAGCTCGACGCCGAGCTTCGGCAAATGGAGCGCCGCGACTTTTTCGTCGAGGTGCTTCGGGAGCACGTGCACGCCGAGCGGATATTTCTGAGGCTCGGTCCAGAGCGCGATCTGCGCGAGCGTCTGGTTCGTGAACGACGAGCTCATGACGAACGACGGATGTCCGTTCGCGCAGCCGAGGTTGACGAGACGACCGCGCGCGAGGAGCGTGATGCGCTTGCCGTCCGGGAAGACGAACTGGTCGACTTGCGGCTTCACGTTCTCTTCTTTGATCTCCGGGTTTTTCTCGAGCCACGCGACGTCGATCTCGCAGTCGAAGTGACCGATGTTGCAGACGATGGCTTGGTCTTTCATCGCCTTCAAGTGCTCGGCGCGGATGATCCCCATGCAGCCCGTCGCCGTGACGAAGATGTCGCCGCGCGGAGCCGCTTTTTCCATCGTCGTGACCTCGTAACCTTCCATCGCGGCTTGCAGCGCGATGATCGGATCGATTTCGGTGATGAGCACGCGTGCGCCGAGACCGCGGAGCGACTGCGCGCAGCCCTTGCCGACGTCGCCGTAACCCGCGACGACGGCGACCTTGCCCGCGAACATGACGCCGGTCGCGCGCTTCAATCCGTCGCCGAGCGATTCACGGCAGCCGTAGAGATTGTCGAACTTCGATTTCGTGACCGAGTCGTTGACGTTGATCGCGGGGACCATGAGCTCACCCTTCTTGTGCATGTCGTAGAGACGGTGCACGCCCGTCGTGGTCTCTTCCGAGATGCCGCGGACGGGATCGTTGCCGGTGAAGAGCTCGGGATGTTTCTTGTGCGCGATGAGCGTGAGATCGCCGCCGTCGTCCAAGATCATGTTCGGACCTTTTCCGCCCGCGAATGCTTTGAGCTGCATCTCGATGCAGTCGTCGTATTCGGCTTCCGTTTCGCCCTTCCATGCGAAGACGGGGACACCGGTCACCGCGATCGCCGCGGCAGCTTGATCTTGCGTCGAGTAGATGTTGCACGAGGTCCACGTGACCTCGGCGCCGAGCGCAGTGAGCGTCTCGATGAGGACCGCGGTCTGCGTCGTCATGTGAAGACAGCCAGCGATGCGCGCGCCCTTCAGCGGCTTCGAGGTTCCGTATTCCTTGCGGAGCGCCATGAGGCCGGGCATCTCGCTCTCGGCGATCGCGATCTCTTTGCGACCCCAGTCGGCGAGCTTGATGTCGCGAACCTTGTAGTTTTTCCCAGTCGAAAATGAGCCGTCAGCCATGATGATCGTTCCTTGTGGTTTGTTTTTTTCGAAACACGAGAGTTTGCCAAGGCAGATGCGCGTCCGGCCCTTCGGGCACGAACGGCGGTGAGAGAGGAGCTACGCCTTCGAGATCGACGCGAGCTTCCCGTGCGATTTTCGCGAGCGCGCGCGCGTCGAATCCGAGCCACACGTCGCCGGCGTCGCGCATTTTCTCGTCGTCGTGACGCTCGTAGTCGAGCACGACGATGCGACCGCCCGGCGCGAGGAGGCTCGCCATCGTCTTCACGAGCTCGGCGGGCTTGCTCGCGTGATGCAGCATGCGCACGGCGAAGATGACGTCGACGCCTTTGCCCGCGGCCTTCTTCGCCTCTTGTTTGACCTGCGGCGAATCGAGATCGCCCTCGATGATCTTCACGTTGCGATACCCGCGCATGGCGACACGCGCACGCGCACCTTGCAGCTGCGCGCCGGAGCGATCGACGGCGATGACTTTCGCGAACGCGGGTGCGAGCACATCGAGGAGACCGCCGTCGCCCGTGCCGGCGTCGAGCGCGACTTGATCGCGATACGGCGACACCGCGAAGAGATAGGCCGCGAGCTCCGCAGGCGGGGCCTTCAACGTCTCCGGATCGCGATCGCGCGGCGCATCGAAGTACGCGCGCGCGGCGAGATCACGCGCGGCCACGATCTCGGCAACGCGAGCGATGCTCCCGTCTTTCTCCGCGAGCATGCGCCCCTGCGCGAGCGCGTCTTGCACGACTGCGTCCTTTTCTGCTTCCTCGCGCAGGCGCAAAAACACACGCGTGCCTTCGCGACGCGCGACGACGAGGCCAGCATCGCGTAGCGGAGTCCACGCGCGCGACACGTTCGGCTGGCTCTCTCGCAAGAGATCGGCGAGCTCACCGACCGCGAGCTCTTCTTCCGCGACGAGCGCCAAGAGACGCAAGCGAAGCGGCTCGGCGAGCGTTCGATAGAGGTCCCATCGGTCGAGCGACGGAGCTTGCGCGCGACGGGAGGTCTCGGAATTGCCGTTTTGCAGCATGTTTTATGTATATATGCATATTTGCGTATGGATGCAAGTCTAGCCAAGCCAAGCACGCCGCCCCATGCTCGATAGGTGCGAACGAAGTGGGCGGTCCTCTACGACGGCAATTGCCGAATTTGCACGGACGGCGCCGAAAAGCTGAAAAAGCTCGCCGGCGACAAAGTCGACCTCCGCAATTTTCAGGACCCCAAAAATCTCGAAGGCTTGCCCGAGATTCCTTACGCCGACTTGATGGACAAGATGCACGTGGTCTCGCCCGAGAACGGAAAACCGCCTCGCATCTACAAAGGAGCGGCGGCCATCGCGCGCGTCGCAGCGCTCACGCCCGTCGTCGGTCCCCTCGCCCTCCTCTATTACGTGCCGGGACTCAGGCAGCTCGCCGATTTGGGTTATTCGCAAATCGCAAAACGTCGCTATCGGCTGTCCGGCGGCGAATGCGAAAACGGCACATGTAAGCTGCACGCACATGAGTGACGAGGCCGTGTCGATTTTGCAGATGCCGCACAAGAAAGCGCGCGCGCTCGTGCAGTCGGGCGCGCCGATTTATTTGCCGGTGAACCCCGTCGAATATCACGGGCCGCATTTGTCGCTAAGAAACGACGGGCTGATTTCGTCGGGACTGATTCGCGACCTCGGCGCGCGTCTTCAGAAGAAACACGACTGGCCAATCCTCGTCGCGCCCGATCTCGAGATCGGCGTGGAGCCTTCGCCGGGCGTCGGCTCGCGTTGGACGCATCTGCCAGTCGCGCGCACGATCGTGAAAGAAGCCTGTCGCGCGCTCGCGGAGCTCGGCGCGAAGCGCGTCGTCTTGATGACGTTCCACGGCGCGCCGCTGCATGCGCTCGGGATCGAAGCGGGCGTGGCGCTCTTGCGCGATCACGGCGTGAAGGCGCTCGCGCCGTTCAACGCGATTTTACGCGAGCTTCTCGGCAACGCCGGCGCCGATCACGCGGCCGCGTTTCGACACGTCGACGACGCGCTGGAACGCGAACAGATGCAGTCGAATCTGCATCGTGATTTCCACGCGGGATTTTTCGAGACGTGCGTGGCCCTGCATTGCGTGCCCGAATCGGTAGATGCAAAATACACGGAATTGCCGCCGTGCCCGCCGGTGACGCCGAACGCGAATTGGGCGCGAGCGGCACGCGCGGCGGAGCGCGCGGGACGACACGGGCTCGCCCAGGAGCTCGATCTGATTTCGTATGCGATGGGATGGCACGCGCTCGATCCGTTCCCGGGCTACACGGGACGACCTCACCGCGCGACCCGAGCCGCGGGAGATTATTTCGCGAACGTGATCGTCGACATCTACGAGAAGCTGGCGGAGAGCGTGCTCGTGGGCGACGCAAAGTCGCCGGAGCCGATCCTCGGGTGGACGGGCGCGTTCACGCTGTCGGGACGAATCGTTCCGCCGCGCAAATCGGCGAAGTTCGCCGAGCGCCTCGCGTGAGGAGCGCGGTCAATTCGAAAGATCCCGCGCGTCCGTGACGCACGCAAACGGCGACTGGTAGTTGCAGCGGACGCTCACCGCGCGCGTCACCCCGCAGCGCTCGACCTCGTAGAACGAAGTGGCGTAGTCGGCGGACAACGGAACCTGCGGCGCGGTGCGTTCGTCGTAGCGACGAATCGTGATGCCGTCCTCGACGCAGCGTTCTCGGTCCCTGAGACAGCTTTTTTCACGCGGGCACCGAGGCGCGAGGTCGATCACGACGGCGAGCTCGTGCGACACCTCGTTGCCGGTCCGCGCCTCGAACGGGAGCGGCCACTCGTGCGCCGCGCAAAAATAGCCTTCGCCGTGATCGCTGCAATCGAGAACGAACGACATCGCGTCCGTACACGTCTTCAATTCCCATCCGGACTCCTCGATCGCCGGCAGCGTGAGGATGACGTACGCGGGTCGATCCTTCAACGTGAGCTCGAAAACGCGACCTTCGCAGGACGTCGATCGCGCGTAAACGTACGGCGCCAAGAACGTCGTCTCGGCCTGCAAATGCGTGGGCCGCTCGCGAGGCGCGCCGCAGCCGAATAGCGCGACGGAAATCGTCGCGAGGGCGAGCGACCGGCCGATCACCACGCTTGCTGGCGGCCGATGAACGAATACGGATACGCCCAGTCGGGCGCCGACGCTTCGTCGAGCGCTTTCATGTCTTCGTCGGTGAGCTTCACGTCGAGCGCTTTCAAATTGTCGTCGAGCTGCGTCGTCGTGCGCGCGCCGAGGATCACGCTCGTCGTTTCCTTCTTCGCCATGAGCCACGCGATCGCGACCGCCGCGCGCGACGTCTCGCGGGGCTGCGCGA
>JAICXU010001066.1 GCA_025934595.1 Polyangiaceae bacterium
ACTAGGACGGCGCCGCTCGACCCGAGGCCGAGCTTCTTTTCGCCGTCGTAGAGCGCGCTCGCATCGCACGTGGGAGCTTTTTCGCCCAGGGCCTCGGTGACCTCGGCGGTCGGTTTTTCCGCCTTCGATCCGACCTCGGCGCGCGCGAGCCGATCGACGGCGATGACGATGGCAGGGGCCCCTTCGAGCACCGCGTATGCGCCCGTGAGGAGCATTTTTCCGGGCGCGACGACGACGCGCGGGACCTTCACGACGCGGTCTCTTCGACGATCTTCGCGCCTTCACCGGGCCGAGTCTGAATCACGCGGAGCACGCCCGGCACGCTCTCCATACGCTCGGCGCACTTCGCCCGATCGCTCTCCAAGACCAAAACCTTCACGTGCGGGCCCGCATCCATCGTCACGAAGACGAGCATGCCTTCGTTTCGCAACGCGCGCACTTCTCCGATGACGGCGTGCGTCGCGTCGGTGAAATACGAGACGCCCGCCGCGAGCGCCGCCCCGTGCATCGCGAACGCGCTCGCCTCCGCCGCGACTCCGAGCCTTTCGAAATCTTTGGTGCGAATCGCGGCCTCGACGTCGTCGAAGATGCGCGGCGCGATGGCGAGCCACGTCGCGTGGAAGGGGCTGTTTTTCGCGGTGACGATCATGCCCGATGTCGACCCCACCGCCTTCGGTCCTTCGCTGGTGACGCACACGAGGACGCGAAGATCGAGCTGGTCGGGCGGTGCGACTTGGTGAGCGACGCCGTCGGTATCGAGCGCGGCAAATCCCGAGAAGAAGCTCCGCGCGGCGCTCGCCGAGCTTTCGCGCGCCAGGCTCGCGACGTCGGCCGCATCGAGATCCAAGCCGTAGGCGCGCGTGGCGGCGAGGGCCAGCGCCGCGAAACCGGACGCGCTCGACGCGAGACCGCTCGCAGTCGGAAAATCGTTCGTGCTGGTGATGCGCGCGCGAACGTTGCTGCCCGCGCGCATCCGCACGCGATCGACGAGCGCGACGGCGCGCGTGAGAGCATCGCCACGCGCGTCTTCGCCGTCGAGGACGAGCGTATCGATCTTCGCGGCGGCATCGAGCTCGACGTCGGTGGTCGTCGTCATTCCCGCGAGCGTGACCGAGAGGCTCGGCACCGCGGGGATGTTCCCCGAAATGGCTTTTTTTCCCCAGTATTTCGCGATCGCGATGTTCGGGTGCGCGATCGCGCGGCCAGACGACATCAGGGCATCGCCTCGGCGAGATCTTCGAGCGTGGGCTCCACGCGCGTGACGAACCCGTCGAAGCCGTTCGATTTCCACGCGCTCAAGATCGCAGGCGCCGTTTCATTCGAGGCGAGCGCGACGACGCATCCGCCGCCGCCAGCGCCCGTGAGCTTGGCACCGAGCGCGCCGGCGCTTCGAGCGAGCGCGCACATGCGTTCGATTTCTTCCGTCGACACGAAGAGCCCGCTCAAAATCATTTGGTTCAAATCCATGAGACGGCCGAGCGCGAAATGGTCGCCCGCTTCGATCGCGCTGCGCGCATTGATGACGAGCGCGCGAATTCCCTCGAAGCTCTTCTCGACCATTTGAGGTTTGCGTTCGCGCAGCTTGGCGACCGCGTCGACCATCGCACGCGTTCCGGAAGCCACGCCGGTGTTGCCGATGCAGAACGTCAGCGCTTCGGCGACCGCGACTCAGAGGATCGGCTTTCCCATTTCGAAGAGAACGCAG
>JAICXU010000329.1 GCA_025934595.1 Polyangiaceae bacterium
ACAAACCGCTCGCGGACGATTTCGATCGTCAGCTCGCCGCCGTCTCGTCGGCGCAGACGAACTTCGCCGCGGCGCCCGAAGCGGTCGCCAATGCGGCTCCGGCTGCGACCGCGGGAGTGGGCACGCTCGGAAGGATCGGGGGCGGCTCGGGCGCGGGTGGTGGATTCGCGCAACCGCCGAAGCCCGTCGCGCCTTCGCACGAAGGCAAAGCGCAGGTTCGCGCGAATCAGCAGAACGCGACGAACCTCGCGTTCTGATCGCGCCCGGCGCGAGCCCCGAAAATCGGCACCGAAAGCGTGCCAAGACGACTGTACGGATGTATCGTAGTCCGCGTGAATCTCCGCGGAAAGCTCGCTCGTCTGCAGATGCCGACGCAGATGTTGACGGCGGCATCACGGGAGCCCGTTTCCCCCTCGACGTCGCTTCCCCTTTCGACGCTCGATGATCTTCGCGCCCGCATGCGGGAGATTTTGGAGCGCACGGCGCTGCCGCCGCGTCCTCCGCCGCGCGTCGACACGACGGAGCTTCCGTTCGTCACGCACGACACGCCGTCGGGACCTCTTCATCTTCGCCAGCAGCGGCTCGCCGCGTCGCATCGCATGGGTCGCGCATCGCTTCTTCCGGCGCGTGATGCATCGAGCGAGCTCCTCGCGCTTCTCGCGCTCGATCCAGCGCTCGCGTCGTGCGATCCGTCGCGCGCGCTTTACCTCGACACGGAGACGACGGGCCTCGCCGGCGGCGCGGGCACGGTCGCGTTTCTCGTGGGCCTCGCGTATTGGGATGGTGTTTCGGCGACGGACGCCGCGCCCGGAAATCGCGGGCTCATGGTCGAGCAGATTCTCGTGCGACGTCTCGGCGAAGAAGCGCCGATGCTCGAGCACGTCGCCGCGCGCATTCGTGACGCATCGATGCTTGTATCTTACAACGGAAAAAGCTTCGATTTGCCGCTGATTCGCACGCGTTTCGTGATGGCGCGCGTCGCTGCGCCCGTCGAGCCGCCGCACTTCGATCTTCTCCATGTCGCGCGGCGGCTGCATCGCGCGCGTCTGCGATCACGTCGCACGCGTCAAGAAACGATGGCAACGTGCAAGCTCACCACGATCGAAAGATTGATCCTGGGCTTCGAGCGCCACGACGACGTGCCGTCGGCAGACGTCTCCGCGCACTACCTCCATTTCTTGCGCACGGGCGAGACGAAGGCGCTCTTGGGCGTCGTCGAGCACAATGCGTGGGACGTCATCGCGATGGCGGCGCTCGTCGGCCTTTACGGTGAGCCGCTCGATCGCACGACGCTCGAGCCCATGGAAATTGCGGCCGCCGCGCGTACGTTGAAGCGCGCCGGTGCGTTCGAAGAAGCGTCGAGCGCCGCCGATCTCGCGGTAAGCCGCGCGGCAGGCGGCGACCTCGAAGAGCCGCTTCGTGCGCGCGCCGAGATCGCGAAGGCGAGGGGAGACCGCGCGCGAGCACTTGCAGACTACACGCATCTCGCGAAGAGCATGGACGACCCGCGCGTTCGTCTGGAGCTCGCGAAGCTCTACGAGCACTTCGTGAAAGACGTGCCGCGTGCGTTCGAGCTCGCGATGGCGGGGACCAGCGAAGATCACGAAGCGCACGCGAAGCGCCTCGGTCGATTGTCGCGGAAGCTCAAACGACTCTAGACGCGCACGAGCCTGCGCGCTCGACCCCAAAAAATAGCCGATTCGTGGTATTTCGCGGCGATGAACGAAGCCGAACGACCCCGCTACGATCCCGCGTCGATCGAGCCGAAGTGGCAAGCGCGCTGGGACGCTGAGCAGACGTTCGCGGCGGTGCGGCACACGGGCAAGCCGAAGATCTACGTGCTCGATATGTTTCCGTATCCCTCCGGCGCGGGCCTGCACGTCGGGCATCCCGAGGGCTACACCGCCACCGACATCCTCTCGCGCTTCAAGCGCATGAAGGGATTCGATGTCCTGCATCCGATGGGATGGGATGCCTTCGGCTTGCCCGCGGAGCAACACGCGATCCGCACGAACACGCATCCACGCGACACGACGGTCGCGAACATCAAGACCTTCAAGCGACAGTTGAAGAGCCTCGGATTCTCGTACGATTGGTCGCGCGAGATCGACACGACCGATCCGAAATACGTGCGCTGGACGCAGTGGATTTTCCTGCAGCTCTACAAGCAAGGTCTCGCGTTCCAGCAATCGGATCGGCCCGTCAATTGGTGCCCCGAGCTCGGCACCGTGCTCGCGAACGACGAGGTCACGGCCGATGGCAAGAGCGAGGTCGGCGGATTTCCTGTCGAGAAGCTCAAGATCCGGCAGTGGTCGCTGAAGATCACGGCCTAAGCCGATCGCTAGCTCTAAGGCCACACGACGCTCGATTGGCCCGAGACGAAGGCGAAGCAAGAGCATTGGATCGGCCGCAGCGAGGGCGCGAACGTCGTCTTCGAAGTCCGGTCTGGACGCGAGTCGGGCCTGCCCGCTCAATCCAGCGACAAAATAAGCGCATTTACGACGCGAGTCGACACGCTGCCAGGCGCTACGTACGTCGTGCTCGCGCCCGAGCACGCGCTCGCGGAGAAAATTTCGACGCCCGCGCATCGCGCCGCGGTGAAGGCGTACGCCGACGAAGCGAATTCGAAGAGCGACATCATTCGCTCGGACGCGACGCGCGAGAAGACGGGAGTGCCCACCGGCGCGTTCGCGGTGAATCCGCTGAACGGTGACGAGCTCCCGATCTGGGTCGCGGACTACGTCATCGGAAGCTATGGAACGGGCGCGGTGATGGCGGTGCCGGCGCACGACGAGCGCGATCACGCGTTCGCGGTGAAATACGGTCTGCCGATCGTGCAGGTCGTCGCGCAAAAAGACGGCGCGAAGATCGACGTCGAGAAAGCGGCGTTCACCGACGACGCATTCGTCTACGAAGGCGCGATCGCCAAGAGCCGCGCGCCGCTCACGAAGGCGACGAGCTCCGAAGAAGCGCGCCGCATCGTCACGGATTTTCTCGCGAAGGAAGGCAAGGGCTCGAGCCAGATCACCTACAAGCTCCGCGACTGGGTGTTCTCACGCCAGCGCTATTGGGGGGAGCCGATCCCCGTGTATTTCCCGGTCGAAACGCAAGGCGATCCGCGAAAAGATGCAGAATACAACATTCGCTACGACCAGCCGATCGCGGTCGAAGACAGCGAGCTGCCGGTGCTTCTCCCGGATCTCGAAGACTTCAAGCCGGGCAACGATCCCGCCGGTCCGCTCGCCCGCGCGAAGGATTGGCGCTTCTTCCAGAGAGATGGAAAGTGGTTCGCGCGCGAGACGAACACGATGCCGCAATGGGCGGGCTCGTGCTGGTACTACCTGCGCTTCCTCGATCCGAAAAACGACGAAGAAGGTTGGAGCCAAAAAGCCTACGACGACTGGATGCCCGTCGACCTCTACATCGGCGGAAACGAGCACGCCGTTCTGCATCTTCTCTACGCGCGCTTTTGGCACAAGGTGCTGTTCGATCTCGGCTACGTGAAGCACGAAGAGCCGTTCACGCGGCTCGTGCACCAAGGTCTCATCCTCGGCGAAGACAGCCAGAAGATGAGCAAGTCACGCGGCAACGTCGTGAACCCCGACGACGTCGTGAAGAAGAACGGCGCCGACGCGCTGCGCCTCTACGAGATGTTCATGGGGCCGCTCGAAGCCGTGAAACCCTGGCAAACCAGCGGAATCGAGGGCGTGCGGCGGTTTTTGGATCGCGTCTGGAACGCGTGCACGAACGTCGCCGACGTTCCGCCGGACGACGAGACGACGAGGCTGCTCCACAAGACGATCCAAAAAGTGGGCAGCGACATCGAGAACCTTCGCTTCAACACCGCGATCAGCCAAATGATGATCCTCGTGAAGCACGTCGGGCAGCTCGAAGTCACGCCGCGCGCGGTCGCGGAGGCGTTCGTGCTGATCGTCTCGCCGTTCGCGCCGCACATCGGCGAGGAGCTCTGGCAAAAGCTCGGTCACGAAAAATCGCTCGCGTACGAGCCCTGGCCTTCCTTCGATCCGGCGCTCGTCAAAGACGACGTCGTCGAGATCGGCGTGCAAGTGAACGGCAAGATGCGCGGAACGATCTCGCTGACTGTCGACGCGGATGAATCGAGAGCGCGCGCGCTGGCGCTCGAGGACGAAAAGATTGCTCCGCACGTGGCCGGCAAATCGATCGTCAAAGTGATCTACGTGCGCGGAAAAATCCTGAACCTGATCGTGAAGTAAGTGAGTGATTTTGCGCGGTGAAATACGGCCTTTTCGCGATCATGTGTAGTTTGCAAATATCCGCGTGCGGGTATTCGCCGCTCTACTCGGCGCCATCGGGCGAGCGGCTTTCGGTGGCGCTCGTCGGCGCGCGCACCGGCGATGCGATCACGAGCGACGAGGTCGTTGCCGGCGTCCGCGACGCGCTCGCGAAGGAAGGCGCGCTTGCGCCAGGCAGCACGTATCCGCGCGTCGAGGTCGAGGTCTTGCGTGTCGACGAGACGAGCGAGGGCATCGCCGCCGTCGAAACGCCGGGTGGACACGTGCCGCGCGCGCGGGCCACCGAAGTGGGGGTCGTCGCCCGCGCGTGGATCGCTCGTGATGCGTCCGGCTCGCACGAAGCCGATACCGGCGACCTGCGCAGCCTCGATGTCGCGGCCGCGCCGAGCGAGGGCGATTCGCTGTCCGCGGAAGCCATGCGCCACGACGACGCCTTGCGCGCCACCGCACGTCGCCTCGGACAACGCCTCGCGCTGCGCGTGCTCGGACATCCCGTTTCGCCGAACGAATGAGCCGTGACACCCGAAGCACGGTGGGGCGGTTGCATTCTGCAAGCAGCGCTCATAACCTGCTCGCGCCATGCGCCCGTCGAAGAGCACGTCCCCGCCCAAGACGCGCGCAGGCCTGCGCGCAACCAAGACGAGCGCAATCCAGCGCGCGACGCCGAAATCAGCCGCGGCGCCCGCGAAGGGCAAATCGCCCGCGAAAGTGGCAGCGAC
>JAICXU010000501.1 GCA_025934595.1 Polyangiaceae bacterium
TCGAGCCGGCGCAGCCGGGCATGATCGATTTCTTCCGTACGTGGTGCGCGGAGAACAACGAGCCCGACCGCCTCGTGCAGGTCCTCACCGACGCCCAACGCGTCACGACCGACAGCGTCTTGAAAGCGGAGCTCGGAGCGGAGCTCGCGCATCTCGCGGAAGAAGGGGAAAACGCGGCAAAAGCCGTCGATCAGTGGCGCAGTATCTTGCGCGGAGATCCGAGCCACAAGAAAGCGCGAGATGCCCTGCAGCGCCTCTATCCACGCACGGGACAGTGGGCAGCGCTCATCGATCTTTTGCGCGCCGAGCTAGATCGCATCGCGCCCGAAGACAAGAAAGCGCGCGCGGAGGTGCTTCGCCAAATCGCCGGCGTCTATCGCGATCATCTGAAGAACGACACCGCGCTCGTCACTGTGCTCTCGCAAGTCTGCCAGCTCGAGCCGAACGATCCCGACGCCGTGAGACAGCTCGCGCGCGTCTACGAGGTGCTCGGGCGCTGGCGCGATCTCCTGACCGCGCAGGCGCGCCTCTCCGAGATCGAGACCGACGCGGGCGCACGCGGCGAGCTCTTTCGCGCGATCGCGCGCCGCTGGCTCGATCAATTCAACAACGTCCAGAACGCCGTCGAGGCCTACGAAAAGCTGCATCAGCTCTTTCCGAAGGACGACGAAGCGGTCTCGAAGCTGCGCGAGCTCTACGGAAAGCGCCGCGCGTACAAGCCTCTGTACGATCTCTTGCAAGATCTCGCCGAGCGCACCGAAGGCGAAGAGCGCCGCGCCATTCTCATGGAGATGGCGAGGATCGCGTCCGAGCGGCTCGATCGCGGCGCCGACGCTCTCTCTCTCTACCGCAAGGTACTAGAGGAGGACCCCGCCTCGATGCCCGCCCTCGACGCGCTCGAGAAACAAGCCGAGCGCGACAAGGATTTCCAAACCGTCGCCGATGCCCTCGAAAAGCGCGTGGACCTGGCGCCGGATACCGAAGCCGAGCTCGCGATCCTGCAGAAATTGGGTGCAATCTACACGGATCGACTCAGCAACGTCGAGGGCGCCACGCGCACGTACAAGCGCGTCCTCCGCATCGCGCCCGGGCATCCGAAGGCGCTTCGCGTCCTCCGCGACAGTTATCTCGCGTCGAGCGACTACGAGGGCCTCAAGGATCTCTACGCGAAGAACAACGACTGGGACGGGCTCGCGGAGGTCCTGTCGACCGCGGCCGACAAAACGACCGATCCGAATCAAAAAGTCGATCTGTCGTTCCGCGCCGCAGAAATTTACGTCGATCATCTGCAAACACCCGAGCGCGCGTTTCGTGCGTACGAGCGCGTCCTCGCGACGGTGCCGAACGATCGACGCGCGGCGATGGCGCTCATTCCGATCTACGAGAGCGAAGAAAAGTGGGGCCGCCTTCCGGCGCTCTACGAGATCTTGCTCGAGCATGCGGACGACGACGACGAAAAGCGCGCGCTCTACGAGAAGCTCATCAAGGTCTCGGGCGAAAATTTGCAGGATCGCCCGCGAGCGCTCGACTACGCACGCCGCGCTTACGAGGCCCAGCCCGATCGCGAAGGCGCGCTCGAGGCATTCGAAGACGCCGCGCGCGCATCGGCGCAGGGACCAGGAGGCTTCGACACGTTCGTAACCGCGATCGAAGCGCGGCTGGCTTCCGGAAAGAAGATTCGAAAAGACGAGCGGCGTCGCCTCCAAGCGAAGATCGCGATGATCAACGCGAACGAGCGCGGACAGATCGACGACGCGGTCGCGGTCTACAAGAAGCTCGTTCAAGACGAGGACGCCGACGAAGAGAGCATTCAAACTCTCAATCGACTGCTGCGCGAGCAAAACCGGCCCGACGACATTCGCTGGCTCTACGAGCTCCGCATCGAGCGCGCGACCGACGCGCAGAAGGTCGAGCTCTATTCGGAGTGGGGCGCGCTCGAAGAGCAAGCGTTCAACTCGCCGGAAAAATCCATCGAGGTCTATCAAAAGCTCCTCGAGCTCGTGCCTCAGCACGGCGCCGCTCTCCGTGCCGTCGCACGCATGCTGCGCGCTACGGGCGACGCGGAAGGTGCGGCGAAGGCGCTCGAGAGAGATCGCGATCAACGCGAAGGCGAGGAGCGCGCGCATCGCGAGGTCGAGCTCGCGCGTCTTTATGCGGGTCCGCTCGGTCGCTCGGCGGACGCCCTCGCTGCCGCCAAGCGCGCGCTCGACACGTTGCCGGCAGATCCCGGCGCCGTCGAGGTCATCGAGCTTCTTCTCAACGTTCCCGAGACACGCGCGAAAGCGGCGCAGCTCCTCGAGAACATTTACGAGAGCCTCGGCGCGCCGCAGCGCCAAGTCGAAGTGCTGAACGTCATGATCGCGACGGCAGCATCGAAGGGCGATCGCGTCGATCTCTACACGCGGCTCGCGCAGGTGCTCGAGCAAAAGCTTCGTGATCCGCGAGGCGCGTTCGACGTCATGGCGAAGGCGGCGGGAGAGTTCCCGTCGGAGCTCTCGCTGTGGGACAAGCTCGGCATCCTCGCGAATCGCACACAGCGCGCGCAGCAGTTCGTCGAGGCAATCTCGGAGGCCGTTCCACCGACGGGCGAGAGCGGTCTGCCGGCGGACATCGAGCTCGATCTCATCGAGCGCGCGGCCACGCTGTACGAAGAGATGCTCGGCGAGCCGGACCGCGCGCAGCCGTATCTCGAGCGGATTTTGGCGCGTGACCCCGCGAACGAGCGCGCCTTCGCGCGCCTCAAACAAATCCTCACGACGCTCGAGCGCTGGAACGATCTCGAGACGATGTACGAGCGCGCGATCGCCGCCGCATCGAACGATCACCGCCGCGCGGACCTCCTCGGCGAGGCCGCGATCATCGCCGAAGACATCATCGGCGACCGCCAAAAAGCCACGCTCTATCACGAGCGAATTTTGGAAATCGATCCGACGCGGGAGCAAACGGCGCGCGCGCTCGAAGGTCTCTACGCATCGCTCGAAAATTGGGACAGCCTTTCGAAGCTCCTCGAGCACCGTCTCGAAGGCGCGGCCGGGGACGCGGCGATCAAGCTGAAATTCCGGCTCGGAAGCCTCCATTTCGTGAGGCTGAACGATCCATCGAAAGCGCTCGACTACCTCGATGCCGTGCTCGACGCCGAGCCCACCGATCGCGAGGCTCGAGAGATGGTCGACCGGATGCTCGCGCTTCCGGATTTGCGTTCGCGCGCTGCCGTCGCGCTCGAGGGCGCATTCATCGCCATCGACGCTCCGCGCGATCTCGTGCGCGTGCTCGAGATCCGCCTCGAGTTCGCGAAGAGCGACGACGAGCGCCGCGAGCTCCTGCAACGCATCGCGGACCTCCGCGACAATCGGCTGAACGAAGGCGCGCTCGACGTCTACACGCGTCTCGTTCCGCTCGCTCCCGAAGACGGTCATGCGCGCGCGCGCTTGCTCGATCTCGCGCGAAAAGTCGGTGCATACGAAGAAGCGGTGAAGGTCCTCGGCCAAGCCGCGGCCGCGGCAACGAACGAGGTGCGCGCAGAGATCCTCGGCGAGCTCGCGAAAGTGTTCGAGCAAAACATCGGCGATCCGAGGCGCGCGGAAGACGTGTATCGCCAGCTCATCGAGCTCGATCCGGACGACGCCGACACGGTGCTGCCGGCGGCGCGCTCGCTCGCACGCATCCTCGAAGCCGGAGGTCGCAGCCGAGAGCTTTTGCAGATCCTGAATTTGCAGACGAAGCTCGAGAGCGACGCGGCGGTGAAACGCGAGCTCTTCGCGAAGATCGGTGACCTCTCCGACCGGACGCTCGATGATCCGCGCGCGGCGATCGAAGCCTGGAAAGCGCGTCTCGAAGAGGATCCTGGCGACGAGGTCGCGCTCGGCGCGCTCGA
>JAICXU010000623.1 GCA_025934595.1 Polyangiaceae bacterium
GATCGATGGTGATCCTCCGAATCGCGATTCGGAAGCAGACGCTCCGCAGAAATAGTGACCCTCTCCTTAGAAGGCACATTCTGAATTTTTCGGAGCAGAAGAGCAGAAAGAGAAAGCAACGATGGCTACGGGTACTGTGAAGTGGTTCAACGAAGCAAAGGGTTTTGGTTTCATCAAGCAGGACGGCGGCGGTGACGACGTGTTCTGCCACTACAGCGCGATCCAAGCGAACGGCTTCCGCACCCTCACCGAGGGACAGACGGTCGAGTTCGAGATCAAGCAAGGTCCGAAAGGCCTCCAGGCAGAGAACGTCCGCGTCGTCAGCTGATTCACAACTCTAGAACGCGCGCTTCCCGCACAAGCGGCACGCGCGCTCTGTCGTTAGAATCGCTGAGCGGAATCCGAAAGGCGTCTTTCGAAAGAAAGACGCCCTTCGTTTTTAAAGCGTCGTGATGAATCGCGTCGCGATCAGTCGACGCCGAGGAGCTCGACTTCGAAGACGAGCGTCGAGTTCGGCGGGATGACCGGCGGAAATCCGCGCGCACCGTAGCCGAGCTCCGCGGGGATCGTGAGCTTGCGAAGGCCGCCGATCTTCATGCCCGCGACGCCCTGGTCCCATCCTTGGATGACTTGGCCTGCGCCGAGACGAAATGAAAAACCTTTGCCGCGATCGCGCGAGCTATCGAATTTTTTTCCGTCGGTGAGCGTGCCCACGTAGTGCACGGTCACGTTTTTTCCGGCGACGGCTTCTGCGCCCGTTCCCGGCTTCAAGTCTTCGATCACGAGATCCATTTTCCTGGCTCCTTGTTTTTTGGACGCGAGCATGAGGCAACGCGAACGCGTCGTCGTCAAGTCCGCTTCTCCGCCAAGGTCGAGGTCTTCCGCCGTGGTCTAGGTCTAGGTCTCGGTCTCCTTCTATGCGAGGATGCGGTTCGGTTCATGGCCTCGCCCGCATCGCCGCCGCATCAGGCGGATCATGCCCCGAAAGGGCCGCTCGGACAGCTGACGCTCGCAGCGCTCGGCATCGTGTTCGGCGACATCGGAACGAGCCCGCTCTACACGATCCACGAGTGCACGAGCGCAGAGCACGGCACGGCGATGACCCGAGAAAACGTGCTCGGAATCTTGTCGCTGATTTTTTACGCGCTCTTCGTCGTCGTCGCCGTCAAATATCTCAGCTTCATCATGAAGGCGGACAACGCCGGCGAAGGCGGAATTTTGGCGCTGCTCGCGCTCGTTCCGGACAATCTCCGCGCGTCGAAAAAAGGCAAGGTCGGCTGGGTCACCATCGTCGTCTTGATCGGCACCGCGCTTTTGTACGGTGACGGAATCATCACGCCGTCCATCTCGGTGCTCTCCGCCGTCGAAGGCCTCGGCGTCGTCACGCACACGTTCGATCCGCTGATTTTACCCATCACGGTGATCCTCTTGGTGGGCCTCTTTTCGATCCAGAGCCGCGGCACCGGCAGCGTCGGCAACTTCTTCGGTCCCGTGATGGTCGTTTGGTTTTTGACCTTGTTCGTGCTCGGACTGAATCAAATCGTGAGAGGGCCTGAGATTCTTTGGGCCCTCTCACCGCATCACGCGATCGGCTACTTCGTGCGAAATGGGTGGAAGGGCTTCGAGGTCCTCGGCGGCGTCGTCCTCGCCGTCACCGGAGGCGAGGCCCTCTACGCCGACATGGGTCACTTCGGTCATCGTCCGATTCGCCTCGCCTGGTGGTTCCTCGTCATGCCGTCGCTCGTCGTGAATTATTTCGGACAAGGCGCGCTCATCTTGCGAGAGCCGTCGACGCTCGACCCTTCACCGTTCTTCGCGATGGTGCCCCACGGATACTGCACCGTCGCGCTCGTCGCGCTCGCGTCGGTCGCGACGATCATCGCCTCGCAAGCCCTCATCAGCGGCGCGTTCTCGCTCACGTCGCAAGCGGTGCAGCTCGGTTACTTTCCGCGCGTCGAAGTGAGGCACACGTCGAGCGAAGCCGAAGGTCAAATCTACGTTCCGCTCGTCAACACGGCGCTGATGGTGGCGTGCGTCGTGCTCGTGCTCGGCTTCAAGAAATCGAGCAACCTCGCTGCGGCCTACGGCATCGCCGTCACGGGCACGATGGGCATGACGTCGCTCGTCTATTTCGTCGTCACGCGCCGCACGTGGAATTGGCCGCTCTGGAAATCGCTGCCGCTCCTCCTCTTGTTTTTGTCGTTCGATTTGCCGTTTTTTGCGGCGAATTTGCTCAAATTCTTGGACGGCGGGTACGTGCCGCTGCTCGTAGGTCTCAACGTGTTCGTCGTGATGATCGTGTGGAAGCGAGGCCGCTATCTCCTCGGCCAGCACATCGCCGAAACGTCACCCGAGATGGGCGAGTTCATCGCCAGCCTCGACGGCAAGCTCCTCGGTCGGCTTCCGCAGATCGGCGTCTTCATGTGCTCGAACGTGAGCCGCGCGCCGACGAGCCTTCGCCACCATGCCGAGCGCATTCGTGTGCTCCCCGAAACCGTCATCTTGCTCATGATTCGAAGCGAGCATGTTCCCTTCGTCGACGACGAGCAGTCCGTCGAGGTCACCGACCTCGGCAGCGGCTTCTACAAAGTCGTGGCGCGAAGCGGCTTCATGGAAAAACCGAACGTGCCCTCGATCGTGAAGCGAGTGCTCCAAGGCGAGCAACTGCCGCACGGAAAAGAAAACCCCATCACCTACTACATCGGTCGCGAAACGATCCTCGCCGGAGCCAGCGGTCGCATGCGCGGATGGACCGAGCAGCTCTTCGCGTTCCTCTCGAGAAACGCCCAGCACGCGACGACGTACTTCGGTATTCCGCGTGACGAGGTCGTCGAGATCGGCACGCAGATTGATCTCTAGCTGATTGCGGCCTCATCTTCGCGCTGGACTGATTCTGGCGGGGCCTTAACGGCCCCCTCATTTTCCTGCGGAAAATGAGCCTCCCCCGCGTTCGCTGACGCGAAAGCGTTTTGGTTCGCAAAACGCGATTTCAAGATCGCGCGCGTATCGGTTCGCTCCGCGAACCCACAGACTGCAACAGAATGAGAACGTCCAACGCTTCGCTCGGACGAAAGATCGAAAAGACGAAAAAATTATTTAAGGATTCAAGAGCGGAGCCCGAAGACGCGTGCCGCCGGAGGGGCTGCGAGATATGTCTGAGGCGGCGGCCGCGGAATCGCGACGCGAACGTGTGAGCC
>JAICXU010000766.1 GCA_025934595.1 Polyangiaceae bacterium
CGATGACCCACATGAAGTACCGCGCGAGCAGCACGAGGCCGAGTCGACGCGGCGCGAGGAGCTCCTAGTCCTGACCGTTTCGCTTCCAGGCGATGTTGGGCCCCGCGTACCAGACGTAGTGCAGATACAAATAGAGGAGGACGCCGCCCACGCTCATGACGAGCGCGCCGAAGCCGATCTTTTTCCAATCGAGCTTGCCGAACACGGAGGACGCCATCAGACGGTGATCCTCCGGTGGTAGGTTGCCCACTCGACCGCGGTGAGCAGCGCCGCCGCGAGCAAGAGATAAATCCAGATCTCGCGCCGCACGCCGACGTGGAATCCTTCGAGCTTGCCGGCCGACTTCCCGTCGACGGTGATCTCGGGCTCGGGCGAAATCGCGCTCTCGTCTTGATCGAGCAGGTTCGCCGCGAAGGACGTGATTTGCGCGGGCGGCCCGCCCGGCACGACGTCCGGCGAGAGCTCGTAGAAGCCCGCGTGCTGTCCTTGCACGATCGCGCGACCTTCACGAACCGGCACGATTTCCGTGGTTCCGAGCGGCGTCTTCAAAGAAGCGCGCGTGACGTCGCCAGGCACGGGAATGCGCCACACGTCGCCGGTCTTGAAGCTCGAGATGTAGCCGGCGTCCTCGTCGGTGAACCAATTGATGGTGTCCATCAAGAAGAGCGGCCACGCGACGCGCAGCGCGAGATCGCTCTCGCGCACGTCGAAGCCCATCGCGACGAATTTGAATCCGCCGCGCTGTCCGGCGATCAAAATCGGACCAGCGTCGCTCGCGCCCACGACTTTGTCGCCCGGCTCCGGCTCGAGCTTGTGACCTCGCGCGATGTTGACGTCGTCGAGCGCCGTGAATCGTACGATCGGATGCTTGCGATCGATCTTGTCGAAGCCCGGCTGCGCGATCTCCTCGCCGACCTTGACGGGCGAGCCGATGCCGCGCGGGTTGATGTAGAGCGCGTTCGCGCGAGGCATGACCTCGGGCGTCGCGTTGTCGAAGATCACGACGTCGTAGCTTCCGCCGGTCGGCGTTTTGTCCGTGTAATGAAGCGCGTCGACTTGCGTGACGTCGAGATATTCGTCGAGGAGAAGCGCAGCTTCCAGATACGTGTCGCCGGGCGTGACGAGGAGCACCTTTGCGCGCCGCCGCTCGGGCAAGAGCGCGAACGCGTGATCGTCGGCCGGCAAATCGTCGTGCGATCCGTCGACGCGCTTGATCTTCGCTTCGAGCGTGCGGCTCGCGCCGGACAGGTTCGGATAGAAACGCGGCAGCCTTTCTCCGGGCTGCAATTTCAGCTTCGTGAGATCGACGAGCTGGCCGTCGCCGAGGAGCGAGAGCTCGATGTCCTCGGGCTCGGGCCCGGTGTTCATGACCTCGAGCATCACTTCGTACCGTGATTTGTCGAGCGGATAGCGTCGCACGGAAAATTGCGTGATGCCGACGTTCTTCTTTCCTTTGCCGATCGGAATGAAGACGAGCTTCGCGTCGCCGGTGTGTACGGCGCCTTGCGCGTCACTGGCCGCTCCGAGCGCCCCATCGGACACGACGACGATCTCCGGATTGTCCGCTCCACGCAGCGCGTCGGTGGCGAAGCGCAGCGCGCGTGGAAAATCGGCGCGCGTGTCGGTGGCTCTGACGGCGTCGATTTCGCGATCGAGCTCGGACGTGTCGCCGCTCATCGGCCCGAGCGGTGTCACCGACGAATCCATCTGCGCGATGAGCATGCGATCCGATCCGCCGAGCCCGCGGATCATCTTCTTCACTTCGTCCTTCGCCGAGTCGAGGCGCGAAGGACCGACGTCGGTCGCCTGCATGGACGCGCTCGCATCCACCAAAACCACCAAATTTCGGCCTTTGATCAACGTCGCGGCTGCTCGCGGATCGCCGAGCGCAAGGACCAGCATGGCGAGGAGCGCGAGCTGCAAGAGAAGCGAAAGGAGCCGCTTCAATTTCGAGAAGAGGCTCGTCGCTTCCTTGTCGCGCAAGATCCGCTGCCAGAGGGGCGCGAACGGAACGGCGAACACACGCCGTCGCAATTTCAAGATGTAGAACGCCACGACGGCCGCCGCCGCGAGACCGAAAATGGTCGCGAGCGTGGCGAACGGCAGTCCGGCGAAGATCATCTGAGAAACCCGCCTCTACGGAAGACGCGCAAAATCAGCTCGTCGAAGGGCACGTTGACGTCGGCGCGGACGAACGGAACTTGGTGCGTCGCGCAGAAGCGATCGATCTCGCCGAGATATTTTTTGTATTCCTCGGCGAAGCGCGCGAGCACCTTCGCGGTGACCGTGACCTCGCGCTCCTCGCCCGTTTCGCAGTCGTAGACGAGCACGTCGCCCGCGAGCTTCGGCTTCTCTTCCTTCGGGTCGGTGACGTGCACGACGAACGGATCGAATTTGTTGTAGCGGAGCACGTTGATGCCGCGCTCGAAGCCCGCCGGATCGTAGAGATCCGAAATGACGACGGCGAGGCCGCGCCGTTTGTGCTGCGCGACGAACGTCTTCATCGCGTCGCCGAGGTCGGTCGTGCCTTCGGGCTCGAGCTCGCGCAGGAAGCGAAACGCC
>JAICXU010000429.1 GCA_025934595.1 Polyangiaceae bacterium
CGACGTTCGCCGACGATCTGCACGGCAACTTTTTCATTCCGGTCGAACGCGATGGCACGCTCCTCGGCGCGGTCGAATTTCGCCTGACGGCGCATGGTCGTTGGTGGCGCCTCGCGATCTCTCTCTTCGCCGCCGCCATCGTCATGGCCTTCGCGGCCAATCGTGTCGCCGGCGATCTCGCCAAGCCGCTCGAGCGCGTCGCTTCTGCGGCCGCCGATCTCGGCGAAGGCAATCTCGCCGCGCGCGCGCGAAAGGCCGGAGAAGAGCCGCTATCGTCGACCTACGAAATCGATCGCGTGGCGAAATCGTTCGACAAGATGGCCACGCGCGTCGAGCAGATGGTGCAAGGTCAACGCGAGCTGCTCGGTGCGATCAGCCACGAAATTCGATCGCCGCTCGGTCGCGCGCGAATCGCGCTCGAGATCGCGAGCGAGCGAATGCCGAAGGACCTGGCCAGCGCAGAGCGATCGCTTCGCGAGATCGATCTTCAGCTGAGCGAAGTCGACGTCATCTTGGGCGATCTGCTCGCGGTCACGCGCGCCGGTCTCACCGATCTGCAGAGCGACACCGTGCAGCTCGTGCCCTGGCTCCGCAAGCAAGTCGCCGCGGAAGCGAAGAGCGGCGACGTCGAGCTCGACGCATCGGACGACACGACCGGGCTCTCCGCACGCATCGACTCGCCACTCCTCGGCCGTGCGATGCACAATCTGATCGCCAACGCACGTACGCACGGGCATCCGAGCGACGCACCACTCGAGGTGCGAGTCTCGAAAGAAGAGGGCACCGCGGTCGTCGCCGTGCGTGACCAAGGGCCGGGATTTTCCGCCGAAATCCTACCGCGTGCCTTCGAGCCGTTCGTACGCGCCGACGCCGCGCGGTCGCCGAAGGAAAATGGCGGCACCGGCAACACGGGCCTCGGCCTCGCGCTCGTGAAGCGGATCGTCGAAGCGCACGGCGGCGCCGTCTTCGCACGCAATCGAGTCGAGGGCGGGGCCGAGGTCGGGTTCTCGATCCCTCTCGTCGACGCCGGCGTGCCGCAAACGGCGTAAGCTGAGGTCGTGAGGACGGTCGTTCGCATCGCCATGTGGATCGTGGGAATTTTCGCCGTGATCGTCGGCATTCTTTACGCGTTCGTATTCGACGTGTGGACGGTGCCCTCCGACGATCCCGCGATGCTCGCGTCGATTGCTCCCACGCTCGGCGCGGGCGACGTCGTGCTCGTCTCGCGTCACGCGGGCGCGACCGAGCGCGGATTTCTTCTGCGCTGCGCCGATCCCGACGCGCCCGGACGTTTCGTCATCGCGCGCGAGGTCGCGTTGGCCGGCGAAAACGTCGCCATCCACGGCGATAGCGTGAGCGTCGATCGCGTCACCCAATCGACGACGGCATGCGACACGCACAAATTCACGATCGAGAACCCTGCCACGCACGAGCCTACCGAGCTCGACTGCTATCGCACCGACACGAGCGGCATGACCCATGACATGCTCAGAGGGTCCGGAGCCGCGGGAGACGACGTGAGCGTCACCGTCGACGGCGGCCGCATCTATCTCGTGAGCGACGACATCCATTTCCACGACGATTCGCGCGACTACGGGCAGATCGCGCCCGGAACGTGCCAGCACCTGGTTTTTCGGCTGCAAGGAGGAACGGGATTCGGCGACAGCGCTCGCCGTTTTACCCTCCTCTGGTGAGTTTTTGATAAGCTCTCGGGCCGCTGACATGGAACTCGAGATCGGCATCGCATGCGGCAAATGCGACTGGTACAGCCCCATGAAGACGGCAACGTGCCCGTCGTGTGGCAACGATCTCGCCCTTTTTCCGAGGGGTGATGCTCGCCGCGCTCGTTCCGTTCCGCCCGAACGAAATACCGAGGTCGACTTGCCGCCGCCGTCGTCGGTCTTCGAGGATCGGCTGAAGCCCCGTCGCATTTCGTCGGGCGCCCTGCGTCTCGATTTGCCATCGTCGGGTCGGATGCGAGCGGCGTCGCGCGGATCGGAGCTCGCGCGAACGAACGAGCAAGTCAGTGCCGGTGGATTCAAGTCTTCTTCGTCTTCGTCGTCGTCGAGCCTTTCGCTGGAGGAATTGATGGATCAGGCAAAAAACTTCGTGTGCAGGTCGTGCTCCACCGCCGTTCCCATGGGCCACAAGTTTTGCGGAAGGTGTGGCGCCGCGGTGCCGCCGGAAATCTTGAATGCGCGCACGCAGTTTTTCGGACAGCTGCAAGTTCCGGGAAAAGCAAAGCTGATCTTGATTCGCGGCGAAGGCGTCGAGGGTTTGTCCTACCAGCTCAATGCCGAGCAACACGTCGTCGGACGCAACGGACAGCTTGTTTTTCCAGATGATCCGTTCGTGAGCCCGAAGCACGCGAATCTTTTTTATCGCGGCGGCAAGCTCGTCGTGCGCGACGAAGGATCGCTCAACGGCGTCTATCTTCGCGTGCGCGGCACCGTCGACATCTCACCGGGCGACGCATTCCTCGCGGGCGAGCAGCTCTTTCGACTCGATGCGACACCGAAGCTCAATGACGGGCCTGCGCCGGACGGCACGTATTTCTATTCCTCGCCGAAACATCAAAGCCCGTTCCGGCTCGTGCAAATTCTCCAAGGCGGCGCCGAGGGCATGGTCGTCTGCGCGCGCAGCTCGGGGCTTCAAATCGGACGCGAAGGCGGCGATCTGAATTTCCCGACCGACCTCTACATGTCGGCGTCGCACTGCAAGATTGAAGAGGCGAGCGGCAAGCTCACGCTCACCGATTTGAACAGCCGCAACGGCACGTACATTCGCATCAAGGCGGAGCGCGAGCTCGCCCACGGCGACTACCTCTTCATCGGCCGCAAGCTTTTGCGTGTGGAGATCACCGCGGCCTGAGAAAACCGCCAAGACGCCAAGAGCGCCAAAGACAAAAATCCAGATCTGGCTTGGTGTTCTTGGCGACTTGGCGGTTCATCCTCTGATCCGAAGGGGGCTAGCGGCCGCGCGTGATGCGCGCGAGCATCTTGATGAAGTCGAGCGGGACTTTGTCGATGAGCGCTTCGAGATCGATCGGGCCGTCCATCGGCGCGACGAGGAGCTCGAACAGATCGCCGAATCGACGGTATTTTCTCGCGAGATCGTGAAGCTTCGTGCGTAAGAATTCGGCCTCGTCGCCCTTCGCGTCACCGAGCATCTCGAGCCCGCGCTTCGACAGATCTTTTTTGTCGGCGATGACGCGACGAAGACGCGCGAGATACGCACCGATGATCACGTCGGGATATTTGCCACGCAGCGCGAACACGTCGTGAC
Organism: Polyangiaceae bacterium; assembly: GCA_025934595.1. Taxonomy (GTDB): domain Bacteria; phylum Myxococcota_A; class Polyangia; order Polyangiales; family Polyangiaceae; genus JAICXU01. Next base: position 3,286 of record JAICXU010000429.1, read on the forward strand.
GCTGCCCCGGCACGCGCCTCTTCTCGACGATGCCGGCGCTCTCGAGGCTCCGCAGGTTCGAAAAAATATTGCTCTTCGATCGTCCGAGCTCGAGGCTGAGGTCGTCCATCGATTGCGCGTCGTCGGAAAGATAGAGCGCGGCGACGATCTGACCGCCGAGGCGCGTGGTTCCCGGAAAGCTCGCCGCGACTTCGGCGCCGACTCCTTCGAGGAGCGTGCGCCGCGTGGCCGATACGGGCTCCGTTCCATCGTGAGGCACGGCCGGAGCCGCTTTTTTCGCGCTCTTCTTTTTTTTCGCGACGCGGAGCAAGGACCGATGAAGGATACCGGACAACTCCCATGAACCGGCTCGGAAAAGAAGCGTCGCCGTATTTGTTGCAACATGCACATAATCCGGTCGACTGGTTTCCGTGGGGAAACGAAGCGCTCGAGCGCGCGAAACGCGAAGACAAACCCATCCTCCTCAGCATCGGATACTCGGCCTGCCACTGGTGCCACGTGATGGAGCGCGAGAGCTTCGAGAACGCGACGACGGCGGCGAAGATGAACGAGCGCTTCGTGAACGTGAAGGTCGATCGCGAAGAGCGGCCCGACCTCGATCAGATCTACCAGCTCGTCGTGCAAATTCTCGGGCGCTCGGGAGGTTGGCCGCTCACGGTGTTCCTCACGCCGGATCAAAAGCCGTTCTTCGCGGGCACGTATTTCCCGCCGGAAGATCGCTATGGCATGCCGGGCTTTCCGAAAATTTTGGATGCCGTCGCGGAGGCGTACGCGACGCGACGTGAGGAGCTCGCGTCGCAGGCGAACGAGATCGCGAAAGCCATCGGCGACGTCACGAGCGCGGATGCGAAAGAGAGCGCGCCGATCTCGAAGGACCTCGTCGCGACGGCGGCGAAGAAGCTCGGGACGCGATTCGACGATGCGCACGGCGGATTCGGATCCGCGCCGAAATTTCCGAACACGATGGCGCTCGAGATC
>JAICXU010000616.1 GCA_025934595.1 Polyangiaceae bacterium
GAGGCGGCATTGTCGACTCACTGCCCATCGCGAAGGGTCCTTGTGTAGTAGTCATGATTCGTTCGCCTGCAGGGCACGTTCCAAGCGGTCGTATCCTTCGTCGCGCAAGATGAACGAATCGTACATCTACTGTATAGCGGCTCACTATCACGTCGACGGCGCAGACGATGCGCGACGGCTGCAAGCTTTGCGCGTCGACGCGCGACGCACTAGCTCTCTTCTCGAATCGTGCGCATGAACCGCTTCACGGCGTCGCGTCGAGCAGGCCGACCGCGCCCATTTCCATGTCCCGCATTGCGTGATCCACGAACGCATACTTGCCCGGCTCGGCAAGCGCGACGTCGAACACGGCACCCTCGCCCGGCGCGAGCGGATACGTCGAGACGCCCGAGAGCGCATGTGCAGCGTCGCCATCCGGATAGACCGCCTCGAACATCCCACCGATGACGTGGAACGCGCTGTAGAGGTTTGGACCCGCGTCGATCACGTAGAGGCGAACGCGCTTGCCCACCTTCACCGGTAGCGGATGATCTTTGTATTGAAACGCCACTCCATTGAACACGATCTCGTCCGGCTTTCCTGCCGTCATCTTGCCGTAGTCACCCGCCATCACATTGCCTTCGACCTGTGCCGTGTACCACTCGCCTTGCTCGATCACGTAGGACGCGTCGGCCGGCGGCAGCGGCTTGATCGGATCGACGATGAGCGCGCCGTACATGCCGTTGCCCATGTGCAAGAGCACCGGGGGCGTGCCGCAATGGTAGATGAACGCGCCGGGCACTTTGGCCACGAAAGAAAAGGTCGACGTCTGCCCCACGTCGACGCTGCGATACGCGACGTCCGGCGCGACCTGCGCTGCGTGAAAATCGATCGAGTGCGCCATCATGCCGTGATTGACGAGCGTCACCTGCACGGTCTGCCCCTCGCGCACGTGAAGGAATGGCGCGGGCACGCTGCCTCCGAACGTCCACGCGTGGTAGTCGACGCCGTTCGCGATCTTCACCGTCGCATCGGTCGCTTCGAGCGTGACGGCGACCGTGTCACCGTCTCCGAGCAGCGGAGGGAGCCGCGCGTCACGCGCCTGGGGCTCCGGCGTCGGTGATGCGAGGCTCAGTGGTGAAACGGCAGCCGCCGCATTGTCCGGCGTGGCCGCAGGCACATCGAGCGCGCTCTGGATTCCGCTCGCGAGCAGCCCGATCGCGATGACGATCCCCGCGATCGCAACGCCCTGCTCGGACCACGGCAACATCGCAGGCTCGCGCGCGAGGATGTCGGAGCTCGCCGACTCGGCGAACCGCTGCCATCGTGGCCAGCGACGCTCGAGATAATAATCGACGCTGTAGGGGGTGCGCCCGACGGCGCGATCGCAGAGCCAAAGCGTCGCGAACACGAGCAGGTAGGCGAGAGACGGTCCGAGGTTCGCGACGCCCACGACATAAGGTCCGCTGAAGCCCTCTGCCGTCGACCACACGAGGAGACTGAAGACCATGCCCGCGAAGTAGACCCATCGACGTCCGAGTCCTGCGAGCAGCCCGATCGCGATCAGAGTCTCGAGAAGGCGCGTCGACCAAACGAAGACGCCGGTCGCGGGCGTGACGATCGCGATCCACATCGCGAACCAACCGTGCAAATAGCCGGGTTGTCCTTGCGATGCATTCTGGAGGTAACCGACAAAGTGAGCGGCAAACGCTGGACGCCATGCGAGATACGCGTCCACCGCCCAAATGATCCCGAACGCGGCGCGCGCGGCGCTGACTCCCGCGAGGGTCCAGCGAGTCGGCGTTTCGGATGAAATGCTCTTCGACGGATCGGTCATGAGCCCTCTAGTTCAGTCGCGCGAGTCGCGCATACGATTCGCCCGCGGCGCAAAGGAATCAATACGCGCGCGCGCGAGCAATTCGGATCTCGATCGCGGGCGGCATTCGTCGTCGGCACGCGACATGCTTTTTCTCGCTCAGGAGGATGCCCATGCAAACCCAAGATCGTGAAGCCCTCGAGGATCGGATCGACGAGGCCAATGCGGAATCGTTCCCGGCGAGTGACGCTCCTTTCTGGACGCTCGGCGCGCCGAGCCGACGCGAGCCGCAGCGGCGGACGACGCGCGCAGCCGAGCCCGAGCGGCATGACGTGCACGTCGGCATGTCGAATCCCAACCAGTCGACTTGGGAATGGGAGAAGCCATACCTCGGGCCGCCGGAAGAAGGGCAACCTCGGGCAGGCTCGTCAAAGCACATCGTGGGGACGGGACAAGCCCGCTTCTAACGTTCGCGTCGGCAACTTGGGCGGTTCGTCGAAGACGAGCGAGCCATCGACGAGCTCGAAATCGGCGTACGTGAAATCGCCCTCCGGCAAATGCCATGTCGCTTTGCCACGCGCTGACACGATCCGGTCGCCGCGCTTGACGTAGCCGCCGATCGGAGTCGACCACCGACACCGGACAAGCGGATGACGCGCTTCCTCGGGATCGTGGATGAAGCGATTCGTGGTCTCGAAATCGACGGCGGCGCCGCGCTCATCGACGAAAACGCGGGCCCGAACCGTGGTGCCGCGATCGGTGAAGCTCAGATCGAACGTTCGCTCGTCGACGTGCGCGAAATGAGCCTGATCGGAAAGCAGCATCGATGGTGCGAACAGGATGCAGTCGTTCAGCCATGTCACGAGCTCTCCTTCGTCGAGCTCGCGGCCGCGGCCTCGCGCGACGGTGACGAGATCGCCGGCGCGCGCGATCAGGCGCCCGCACCCATCGACATACGTATCGCGCGCCAGCACGGGGATCACGTGCGCCAGGCGCAGGCTCATGTGGAAGACACGTGTGACCGGAGAGCGCGCGTCGTATTGAACGGCATGGATCGGAAGCCACGACCCGTTCGGCTTCATCTTGAAGGCGCCTTTCCACGCCGAGCGAAACGACCAATGCTTGGGCGTGGACGCTCTGACGCCGTGGAACGTCATCAGCGCGCAGGCGGCGACCGGTAGAGAAGCGAGGTCCGCTTCGGTGACGATATCGAGCGGCGGCGGCGCGACGGAGAAGCTCGACCTCGCGATTTCATCCCAGAGCTTGGTCCACATTTCTCACCATCCTCGTGCACCGTCACGACCGGCGTGCCGGCAACGCTTTTCGGAGCAAAGGTCAGGCCCGCGCGATGTCGCTTCCTCGACGCGCATCGCCGCGGCGCCTCGAATCGTCACACGAGGCGGGCGCCAGTCGCGGCAACGACGTCGGCGCA
>JAICXU010000547.1 GCA_025934595.1 Polyangiaceae bacterium
CCTCACGCCGTGCTGTACAACGAATATGGGCCGACGGAAGCCACGGTCTGGTGCAGCGTGTATCAAACGACTCGTGAGGAAGCAGGGCTCGCTCTTCTCGCGCGTGCGTTCGCGATGATCGGACAAGCGAGCAAGGGCATCGAGGTCCACAAAGAGATGGCGCGCATCGCGCGCGATCAGGGCAAGCTCGACACGTTCCGCGAGATCGTCGGCAAGCTCGAACGCCTCGCTCCGAACGACGACGTCGTGAAGCAGCTCGCGGCGCAAGCGGCAGCCGGCGTCGCCGTGCCGACATCGACGTCGGAGATCCCCGCCGCGCGACAGCCTTCTCTCGTCGCCGAAGAAGAAGTGGCCGAAGTCAGCGCCGAGGAGCTCATCTCGTATCACTCGTACGCGCCGCCACCGATGGCGAGCGACGGGCCGAGCGACGGGCCGACGGACGTACGGAGCGACAGCCCGAGCGCCCTTCCCGAAATGGAAGTCGGTGACACGGTCGAAGGCAATTCGCTCGACGAGGAAACGGCAGCGCGCGCGGCCGAAGTCGGCGTCATCATCGAAGAGGTCGCTCAGCTTCGTGCGCGTCGTCAGCTCGCGAAAGCGGTGGATCGCTTGCGCGTGGCCGTCGAAATCGATCCGCAGCTCGTCGATACGCGCGTGGTGCTCCGCGACGTTTTGCTCGAAGGCGGTCGCACCGAAGAAGCGGTCGAGGAGATGCTCGTCATCGCGTCGTTGCAGCTCGACTCGCTCGACGGCGAAGGCGCGGCGCGCACGCTCGAAGAAGTTCTCGCGATCGATCCGATGAATGCGCGCGCGGTGGGCACGCTCCGCGAGCTCGGCTATGAAGTCGACATTCCGCCGGAGGAGCCCGCGCAAAGCGGAGCGATCGCGGCCGAGGATTTCGGGCCGCCCCTGCCCGCATACGACCTCGATGATCCGAGCGAAGAGCATCACGCGGTCCGCGAGTCACGAGGATCGGCAGGCACGGCGAAGCCTTGGGAATCGATCGACGCGCCGTTCGGCGAGAGCGCTCCTCTTCCGAGCTTCGCGATGGACGCCGAGCCCGATCTCCTCGAAGACTCGGAGCCCGCGCCGCAAGCCGTCGAGAGCGACGCCGCGTTCGAGCTCGTCCGCGGCTCGTCGCCTCCCGTGGCGATCATTCCGCAACCCATCGCATCGACGACCGACGTCGAGGGCATGCCTTCGCCGAGCATGCAGGCGCGCGGCGCCGTCGAGCTCGAAGACGCGCTGGAAGAAGCCGAGTTTTTCGCGTCGCGAGGCCTCTATGACGACGCGCGCGCGGTCCTCACCGAGCAGCTCGCGCGTGCACCGAATCACCCGCTTCTCGTCGAGCGCATGGCGGAGCTCGAGACGGCGGAGCAGACGGCGCATCAAAGCTCGGGCACACGTCAGATGCCGCTCGGCGGCGAGGATCGCAGCTTCGACATCGCCGCTTCGCTCGATGCGCTCGAAAGCCTCGAAGCGCCGAGCGTGCGCGAAGCCAGCGAGTCGCAAGTCGACGTCGAAGAGGTGTTCGCGAAATTCAAAGAGGGCGTCGAGAAGATCATCTCGGTCGACGACGCGCAGTCGCATTACGACCTCGGTGTCGCGTACAAAGAAATGGATCGCATCGAAGACTCGATCCGCGAGTTCGCAGTCGCGGCGCGAGATGCGAAACGCACGTGCGTGTGCGAGTCGATGATCGGCTCGATTTACATGGAACGCGGCGAGACGGGAAAAGCGATCGAGGCCTTTTCGCGCGGGCTCCAAGCGCAGCAGAAAACGGCCGAGCAAGAGACGGTGCTCGCGTTCGAGCTGGGCAACGCATACGAGCAAAAGAAGATGCACAAAGAAGCGCTCGCGGCCTACCAGCGCGTAGCGCGAATCGAGCCGACGTACCGCGACGTCGAAGAACGCATCAAACGGCTGCAACGAATCGAGCCGCCGCGCAAGCCGTCGCTGCGAGCGGCAGCCGTGGGCGCAGACGACGATTTCGACAGAGCATTCGACGAGATCATCGGACCGGGAAAGAAACTGCCGTAAAGACGTTTCGCGAAGCCCGAAGACGCGCACCGCCTGCGAAGTTTCGCGAAGCCCGAAGACGCGCACCGCCTGCGGGGCTGCGAGCAACTCGGCGTCGGCTCACACGTTCGCGTCGCGATTTCGCGGCCGCCGCCTCAGACATATCTCGCAGCCCCTCCGGCGGCACGCGTCTTCGGGCTTCGCTCTTGAAACCTTAAATAATTTTTTCGTCTTTTCGATCTTTCGTCCGAGCGAAGCGTTGGACGTTCTCATTCTGTTGCAGTCGGTGGGTTCGCGGAGCGAACCGATACGCACGCGATCTTGAAATCGCGTTTTGCGCAGCAAAACGCTTTCGCGTCAGCGAACGCGGGGGAGGCTCATTTTCCGCAGGAAAATGAGGGGGCCGTTAAGGCCCCGCCAGAACAAAACTCGCCTTACCGTCCGTGCTCCGGAGGACGCCCCGCGCCGTCGCGATCACGCCTCACCCACGACGTCAGCGAGGCGGCGGCTCCGAGCAGCTATGATTGATGCAGCTGACACCCTTATCCGAATCACAGCAATCACTCGACACGTCGCACTTGTCGCCGAGCTGGCTGCACGAGCTCGAGCCCTTCCCGCAGACCGGCGCGCCCGCGTCGTTCGTCGTGTCGCAGAATCCGTTGCAGCAGTCGGTTCCCGTAGCGCACGTGTCGCCATCGGCGTGGCAGGGATCGAGCGCCCAATATCCGCGCATGTTGCGCGTCGTCGGATCTTGTCCCGGCAACCAGAACGGCGGGTGGCTCGGATCGGTGGTCGTCGCGGCGCCGCTGTTCACGTCGATCGCGGCGACCCACAATTGTTTCGTGCCGGAGCCCTCGCTGCCGTCCGTGTAGGGAACGTCGACGAGACGATTTCCGTACGTGCGCCGCGAGTGGAAGACGATCCAGAAATAACCGCCCGATGCGACCGGCGCGAACGTCGGCTCGTAGCTGCGATGCTCGTCGCGCGACGCGCCGGCGGCGGCCGAAAGCGTGGTGTTCACGTTGGCGAGCGAGATGGGATGATTCGGATTCGTCGTGTCGATCGCCCAAAGATCGCCCGTGAAGCTCATTTTGAGCGACCCGAAATCGGGGCCGACTTGATAGACGATCCAGCGATGGTCGGGCGAGATGGTGGGGTAGGCGATCTTTCCGCTCGCCGGTGCGTCTGCCATCTGTCGCGCATTCGAGAAGGACTTCGTCGTGGCGTCGTAGTCGAGCGAGTAGAGCTTGCCGTCGCCGGAGTCGACGTACGCGAAGAGCGCGTTGTCGGCGGAGAACACCGGGAAATAAGTGTGATGATTCGAGCCGACGAGCGTCTCGAGGTTCGTCCCGTTCATGATCGTGCCAGTGGTCCCCGACGGCGAGCTGATGTCGATCGGTTTGTCGTCGACGCCCATGCCCGGGCCGCGCACGCTCGCCCAATTTTCGACGAGCATCTTGCCGTCCGCGCTGAGGCCCGCGAGCGGATAACGCGTGGGCGGATTCGGCGTTTCGTAACCGTGAAACGTGGTGGCACCCGCCGCGAGATCGTAGAGCGTCGACCAGACATCGACCGTGTTCGCGCCGCCCCAATCGCCGGTGCCCATCGCGAGCGTCGAACCGTCGGCGGACACCGTGTGACATGACGGACAGAACATCG
>JAICXU010001046.1 GCA_025934595.1 Polyangiaceae bacterium
AGGTAGATCGTGGTCTTCACGACGTTCGCGAACGTGCATCCCGCGGCGGTGAGCACGGCGCGGAGGTTCTTGATCACCTGCGTCGTCTCTTGCTCGATCGTCCCCTTGACGAGCTCGCCCGTCGCCGGATCGAGCGGGATCTGGCCGCTCAAGAACATCATGCCGTCGGATTGAACGGCCTGCGAATACGGCCCGATGGCCTTCGGTGCTTGGTCAGTCGTGATCGATTTCGTAGCCATTTTTCCCTCGTTTCAGCTGTGAACGTGCTGCTCGTCTCTTCGTGTGATCAAAGTCTTTGGCGGCCTTGGAGCGCGCGGCCCATGGTGATCGGGTCGGCGAACTCGAGATCGCCTCCGTGCGGAACCCCGCTTGCGATGCGCGAGATGGCGACGCCCGTGGGGCCGAGCTCTCGTTTGACGAGGAGCGCGGTGGCTTCGCCTTCGACGCTCGGCGGCGTCGCCACGATGATTTCTTCGACGCCGTCTTCGCGCACGCGCGTGACGAGCTTTTCGATCGGCAGATCTTCGGGCCCGACGCCCTCGAGCGGCGAGAGGAGCTTGCCGAGCACGAAGTAGCGACCGCGCATCGATCCGGCGCGTTCGATCGCCATGAGATCGTGCACGCGCGCGACGACGCAAAGGAGGCGCGAGTCGCGCTTGTTGTCCGCGCAGATGTCGCAGAGCGAGGCGCCGACATCCGAAACTTCGGCGACGTTGCCGCATTTTTCGCAGGGCACGAGCCGATCGCGCAGCACCGTGAGCTCGCGACCGAGATCGTCCGCGAGCTGGCGCTCCGCCGTCAGCAGGAACAGCAAATATCGTTGCGCCGTTTTCTCTCCGACGCCGGGCAAGCGCGAAAGGAGAGACACGAGGCGCCGCGCGTGAGGCGACTGCATGCTCAGACGACGCCGGGGATTTTGACGCCGCCGGTGATCTTGGAGATCTCTTCTTCCATCGTTTTGTCGGCGAGCTCGATCGCGCCGTTCACCGCCGCGCATGCGCCGTCGAGCGCCATGTCGGCGCCTTCGCTCTTCAAGAGCTCGGGATCGATCTCGATGCGCACGACGCGGCGGCCGAGCGTGACGGTGGCCTTCACCTTGTCGCCGAGCGCGGAGAACGTGACCTCTTTGTCTTTGAGCTGTTCTTTGGCTTGCTCGATCTTGCGTTGGACGCGCGCAGCTTGGCGCATCAGCTCGTTCATTCCGCCGCGAAATTGCATGGTGCGGATGTACCCCGCAAACGTGCTGCGCGTCCAGCGTTGGAGCACCAAATCGGGCTGATTTAGGCCGATTTTGGTGGCTTTCGACTCACTCGCGCGGCTCCGGCAGCTTCACGTCGCGGAGCTCGCCGGAGAAGAGCGAAATCGCCTCGAGCACGAGGGGATGCTTCGCGACTTCTTCGTGGGCCTTCGCGCTTCGCTCGCGGTCGGCTTTCGCGCCGAGCGACGCCACGCTCGCTCCTTGCGATTTCTTCGTGAGCTCGAGCGCGACCTCCGTGGGCTTTCCGAAGTGCGCACGCACCGCACGCGTGAGCGCTTGATGCGCGTCGGGCTCTTTCGCTTGCTCGGAGAGCACGTTGTTCTCGTCGAATCCGAGTCGCACGCGCTCGGGCGTGAGCTCGAGAGGAACCGCGTGCTCGAAGACGCGCGCGATTCCACGATGCTCGGTGTCGAGGCGATTCAAAATCGCTCTCCACGTCGGATCTTGGGCGAGATGGGACGTGGGCTCGGTCAGCGGCGGCTCGGGAAGGGCGACCTCGCGCGGGG
>JAICXU010000124.1 GCA_025934595.1 Polyangiaceae bacterium
AAGCTCGCGAAGAACATCGGCTTCACGCGTGCGAAGACGCTGTCGTGGAAGACGACCGAGGAGATCACACGTGCCCTCGCGCGCCTCGACCCGAACGACCCGGTGAAATACGACTTTTCGCTCTGCCATCTCGGGATGCTGCAAAGATGCCCGTCGCGCCGCGATGCGAAAAAGTGCGAGGGCTGCGGCGTGAAGCCCATCTGCAGACATTGGATTTGACGCCCCGACGTGGCTTGCCGCATCGATCGATGCGAGACTCCGCAGCCATGCACAGGCGGGCGATCGTTTCGGTGGCGGCGAGCTTTCTCTTGCTCATGCTCGTCAGCTGCTCGAGCTCGAGCGATGCCGCGAAGGCGTGCACGGCGGACGGCAACGCTTGCGTGAACGACAGCGATTGCTGCACGGGTAACTGCCAGCTCGAAGGCGACGGCGCGTATTGCCAAGAAAAATCTGCGGCGGCCGTCGCGCAATGCTCGGCCGCGCACGGGTTCTGCACGCAAAACCGTCATTGCTGCAGCGGCGTGTGCGAGGAGGGGAGCTGCAGCGGAGGCGGCCCCGGCGCGCCCGACTGCATTTTGCGCGACGATTCGTGCACGACGAGCGACTCGTGCTGCTCGGGTTACTGCATCGACAACGGGCAAGGCGACAAGACGTGCCAACCGCCGCCGCAGACCGGCGGAAATGGCGGAACGGGCACATGCGTCGCGGGCGGACAGACCTGCGAGAGCAACACGGACTGCTGCTCCGGCTTTTGCGTACCGCTCGGCGGCGCACGCATTTGCTCCGCGAACGGGTGCGGAGCGACGGGCGCGCTTTGCCGCGTCTTTTCCGATTGCTGCTCGGGCCAGTGCGGCACCTCGGACACCGGCGGAAACGTCTGCCAATAGAGCCGGCTGGACGCGAGGGCCGCGTTCGTCATAGCGTGGAAAGACACGGCCCTGATGGCAGACAAGCGACAAGAGTTTTCGCTGGATGCCGTTCGCACCGACGGTTGGTTCGAGCGGATCGGCGAAGGCATCGGCAGCTTTCAAGCGCTCTGTGAGATCGTCGGCGAGCGCTTCTTCGCGTTCTCGATCATCGTCGGCGCGCGCATCACCGCGCTCACCGTCGACCGCCGGAGCCCCGATCAAACGCTCGTCGATTTCGTCGTGGGATCCGGCGAAGCCGACGGCGATCTCGAGCCGCAGCGCCTGACGCTCGCGGATTTTCGTCGCCGGCTCGTCGGCGCGCTGCTCGTCGAGGACGATCGCGACGTGAAAGCGCCCACGCGCGAGACCGACACCGAGGCCATCCAGCTCTTCATCGGCGTGCGCTATCTCTTGCTCGCTCCGCTCTACGGCTATTCGCTCCGGCATTTGTCGGTGACGAAAGGCGGCAAGGGCTCCGAGCTCACCGTTTCGCTCGACGGCCACGACGAAAAATTCGATCTCGACGCGTTCCGCGCACGCATGCGCACGCTCGTCCGCGAAGAGCTCGATCGCGTCGCCACCGGCGCTCGAAGCGCGATCGATCTGTCGCGCGTGGCCGACGCCGAAGCCGCTGCGCTTCGTCAAGAATGGACGCGCGTCATCGGTCTCCTCGGTGCGTGGCCCGCGCCGCTCGCGATTTTTTTGCGCACACCGGAAGGGCAGATGCTCGCGCCCGACGCGCGCGCGCTCATCTCGAAAGGGCTCGGTCTCCTCGGCTCGGCCTGCGTGCATCTCGGTGAGGTCGAGCAAGCCGAAGAAGTCTTCCGCATCGGAATTCAGTACGCGCAAGAAGGCGTCGCCGCGGCCGATCTGTTCCGTCGCCTCGGCGAAGCTTTGCTCGTGAACAAACGCCACGGCGAGGCCATCGGTCCGCTCCGTCGCGCGATCGCGTTCGGCGGCTCGGCGTCGGAAGTTTTGCCGCTCCTCGGTCGCGCGCTTCTCGAGCGCGGAAAATTCGTGTCGGCTTATGCGTGCTTTCGCGACGCGATTGCGGCGGGCGTGGCCGAGCGCGATCTCGGCGACGAGCTCCGACGCGTCGAAACGGCGCTCGGCCCTTCGCTCACTGCCTGGAAAGCCACCCAAGTCGCGTCCTGACGTTGACACTACGGGAGGTCGGGTCTAAAAGCGGAAGCGGGAAATCCCTGTAATTTCCCTGTCCCTCACCACGCGCGCAAGCCGGCGCGCTACTCGACATGACCCTCATCCAAACCTACGCGCCGATGTTTTTGATGATCGGCGTGGCCACGCTCCTCGCCGTTCTCTTCTATACGGGCGCATCGCTGCTCGGGCCGAAGAACCCCACGCCCGAAAAGATGATGCCGTTCGAATGCGGCTCGGAGAGCTCCGGCGGCCGCCACTTGAAGCTCTCGGTGAAGTTCTATCTCACCGCGATCCTCTTCGGGATCTTCGACGTCGAAACGGTCTTCATCTACCCGTGGTCGATCCAGTTCCGATCGCTCGGATGGACCGGCCTCACAGAGATGTTCGGCTTTCTCGCCGTCATCGTCGTCGCGCTCGTGTACGTCTGGAAAAAAGGGGCGCTCGAATGGGAGCAGTGAGCACCGGCAATCGCGAGGTCGTCCTCGACGGCAACGAATCGGGCTTCGCCACCACGAAGCTCGAAGCGCTCCTCGGTTGGGCGCGGAAATATTCGCTCTTCGCGTACCCGTTCGTCACGGCGTGTTGCGGCATGGAGTTCATGGCCCTGAACAGCCCGCGCTTCGATCTCGCGCGCTTCGGCGCCGAGGCTCCGCGTTTCTCGCCGCGCCAGGCCGACTTGCTCTGGGTCGTCGGCACGATCAGCCAGCGCCAAGCGCCGGTGCTTCGCCGCATTTACGAGCAGATGATGGAGCCGAAGTACGTGCTCGCGTTCGGAACCTGCGCGAGCTGCGGCGGCTTCTACGACAACTACACGACCGTCGCCGGCATCGACAAAATCATCCCGTGCGACGTCTACGTTCCCGGCTGCCCGCCGCGTCCGGAAGCCGTGCTCGACGGCCTCATGCTCCTGCAAGACAAGATCGCGAGCGGCGATCGTCGTCCCGCGATCGTCAAGCCGCGTACGGATCCCGTTCCCGACCTCGTGCACATTCGCAAACATCCGGCGACGGAGATCGCGGACGCGAAGCTCGCGTCGAAGATCGAGCGCGCCCGCGAAGAGCATGACCGCGAAAGGGAAGACAAGCGCGTGAGTGTGGTGCCGCCGCCCACGAAAGAAGAAAAAGAGATCGAAGCGGGATGGGAAGAAGAAGAGGAGGCGAGCGATGAGTGAGGCCGTCCTCGTCAAGCTGAAGGATCGCTTCGGCGCCGCCGTTCTCGAGACCCACAGCCAACACGGCGACGACACCGCGCTCGTCACGCCGGAGAGCTGGCGCGCGATCAGCGAATTTTTGCGTCACGATCCGTCGCTCAATTTCGATCTCTTCGTCGATCTCTGCGGCGTGGATTATCCGAAACGGTCGCCCGGACGCATGGAAGTCGTCATGCACTTGTATTCTACAAGTAAACGGCATCGCGTCCGTTTGAAGACGCGCGTCGGCGACGAAGAGATGGAAGGCGCCGAGCTCGACTCGGTGGCGAGCATCTGGCCCGGAGCGAATTGGCTCGAGCGCGAGGTGTTCGACATGAGCGGGGTCACGTTCAAAGGTCACCCCGACCTCCGCCGCATCCTCATGTATCCGGAGTTCGAAGGGCATCCGCTCTTGAAGGACTATCCGGCGACGCGCACGCAGCCGCTCGTTCCGTATCGCACGGAAGACGAGGCGGGCGTTCCGCTCGAGAAATTGCCGCCTTTCCGCGCCGACGAAGGAATGGCCTTCGGTCGTAAACCCATCATTGACGATGAAGGCGCCGACGACGGCGCAAGCAACTAGGGAGCCTTAGCTGATGGAACCTCTCGACATGGAGCTCGAAGAAGGCGAGCTCGAGCTTCCCGCGGAGCCCATGCATCTCAACATGGGGCCGTCGCATCCGGCGATGCACGGCACCGTGCGTATCGTGCTCGAGCTCTCGGGCGAGACGATCGTCAAAGCCGACGTGCAGATCGGCTATCTGCATCGCGGCTTCGAAAAGATGTGCGAGCGCGGCACGTGGGCGCAGGTTTTCCCCTATGCCGACCGCCTCAATTACGTCTCGCCGATGCTGAACAACGTCGGCTACGCGCTCGCGGTCGAGAAGCTCTGCGACATCCGCGTTCCCGATCGCTGCCAGTGGTACCGCATGATGCTCGGCGAGCTCGCGCGCGTGTCCGATCACCTCACGTGCACGGGCGCGATGGCGATGGAGCTCGGCGCATTCACGCCGTTCCTCTGGTTCGTCAAAGCGCGCGAGATCGTCTGGGACATTCTCGAAGAAGAAACCGGCGCGCGCCTCACGCATTCGTTCGGTCGCATCGGCGGCATGGCGTCACCTCCGACGCGCGCGTTCAAAGAGCTCGTGCGCACCGGCATGGAGCAGATCCTCGTCCTCGTCGCCGAAGGCGAAAAGATGCTTCTCAAAAATCGCATCTTCGTCGATCGCCTCGAGAACGTCGGCGTCATCAGCGGCGCCGACGCCGTCGCGCTCGGATGGACGGGGCCATGTCTCCGCGCGAGCGGTGTCGCGTACGACATTCGCAAAGCGCACCCGTATTTGAAATACGACGAGGTCGACTTCGACGTGCCGCTCGGAAAAAACGGCGACAACCTCGATCGCTTCTTGATTCGTCTCGGCGAGCTTCGCCAATCGATCCGCATTCTCCGCCAATGCTCGGAGCGCATGGACGACGACGGACCGGTGAACGTCGACGATCCGCGCGTGATTTTGCCTGCGAAAGACGACGTCTACACGACCATCGAAGCCACCATCCAGCACTTCAAGCTCGTCATGGAAGGCGCGAAGGTTCCGGCCGGCGAGTGCTATTCGTACACGGAGGCCGGCAACGGCGAGCTCGGGTTCTATCTCGTGTCCGACGGATCGGGCACGCCTTACCGCGTGCGCATTCGTCCGCCGTGCTTCCAAATCACAGGCGGTCTCTCGAAGCTCATCACCGGCAGCATGCTGTCCGACATCGTTCCGACCTTCGGGTCGCTGAACATGATCGGCGGCGAGTGCGATCACTGATCGCGTCGTCGAGCCGTGGAGCGATATGAGGCGCTGGCGGGATACGACCTCTCGGGCTGTGCGGTAAGGCGCCGCAGCATCATCTCGTTCTGGGGCCAGCGTGGGAGCGACCCCGATCCGCTGGAAGTAAGACCCACGAGGGTCTTCTTCTTCTATCCAGAGAAGCCCGAAGAGCGCCGCTGGGGGTGGAGCGAGCCCGCGGAAACGAGAGGGTTCCGAGGGTGTGCCGTCACGGTTCCGGAAGAGCGATGGGTGTTCGTCGCCGATGACGGCGAAGTCTACGTCGTGGGCGGCGGCGTCAACGGATTCGAGGAGCCGATTTCGAAGTCGCTCACGTTCTTTTCGAACGTGAAGGGCATCGGAGGACGAGCCGTCGCCGTCGGCCCGCGCCGGACCGTCTTCGTTCGAGACGCGCCGAACGAATGGCGACAGCTCGCCGAGGGCCTGCTCCCGGAGGATGAGCGCACGAATCTCGAATCGAGCGGATTCAGTGACGTCGACGGATTCAGCGACTCGGACATGTACGCGTGCGGCGGGCTCGGCGATTTGTGGCATTTCGACGGCAGTCGCTGGACGAGAGTCGACGTGCGTACGAACGACAATCTCTGGCGACTATGTTGCGCGAGGGACGGCAACGTCTACGTGATCGCCGGACGTCGCTCGGTCCTCGTGGGGCGGAACGAGAGCTGGTCGATCGTGAGGCAAGACCAGACCGACGAAGGGCTCGAGTCGATCGTCGACTACCAAGGCAGAGTGATCGTGTCGACGCAGTCGGCCTTGTTCGAGGTAGTCGACGGCGTGCTCCAGCCCGCGCAACTCGGTGAAATGCCGCCGATGCGATCGCGCTCGTTTCTCGCAGTGGGCGATGGAATCCTGCTCGTCGCGGGAAGCGCGGAAGCCTGTAGCTTCGACGGCATCGCGTGGTCCGTGATCATCCCGCCGGCTTGAGCCGAGGACTTCATGGGATTGGTTTTTAGAATGTGTACGCACGACCGGTGGTCAAAGCGCGAGCTCGTCGCGCAGCACAGATACCGTGGCCGTACCTTTCTACCGCAATTGACTTCGGCGCGCTGGACGCCTAAAAATGCGGCCGAAAACCGCGCCCATGCCCTCCTTTACCTACGACGGTAAGACCATCCCGTTCGAGCCCGGCGAATCGATCATCAAAGCCGCGCATCGGGCGGGCATCGAGATTCCTCATTACTGCTGGCACCCGGGCCTTTCGGCTCCCGCGAACTGCCGCATGTGCCTCGTCGAAATCAAGCCCGCGCCCGGACAGCGGCCCGTGATGCTCGACATCTTGGAGCTCGACGAAAAAACCGGCGAGTACAAAGACGCGCGGAAGCCGAAGCTCCAGCCCGCGTGTCAGATGGCCGCCGTCGACGGCATGGTCATCGAAGGCGACACCAGCAAGAACGTCGCCGAAGCGCGCAAAGCGGTGCAGGAATTTTTGCTGCTCAATCACCCCGTCGATTGTCCCATCTGCGATCAATCCGGCGAGTGCAAGCTGCAAGATTATTGGCTCGAGCATCAGCAGACGCAAAAGCGCATGCGCGACGAGCCGGTGCACAAACCGAAGGGCGTCGATTTCGGCCCCACCATCGTCTACGACGGCGAGAGATGCGTGATGTGCACGCGCTGCATTCGCTTCATGGAAGAGATCGCGAAAGATCCGGTGCTCGACATGCGCGAGCGCGGCAACTTGAACGAGATTTTCGTCGCGCCGGGACGCCAGCTCGATGGTCACTACACCTTCATGACCGAGCACGTGTGCCCGGTCGGCGCGCTCACGACGAAAGATTTCCGTTTCAAGGCGCGCGTCTGGTTTTTGCGCACCGCGAGCACGGTTTGCCAGGGCTGCGCGACGGGCTGCAACGCGTATCTCGACATCGATCCTCGCTACAACAAGGCCTATCGCTATCGCCCGCGCGAGAACGAGCAGGTGAACAAATATTGGATGTGCGACGACGGCATGCTGACGTATCGCCGCGCGCACGACGGCCGCGTCACCGAGGCGAAGCTCTCCGGCAAGGTCACGGCTGCGAAGAGCGCGCTCGAAGCGGCGAAGAAATTGTTCGACGGCGTACCGGCGGGCTCGGTCGCGATCGTCCTCTCCGCGCAGCACTCGCTCGAAGACAACTTCGCGCTGCGTGAGCTCGGTCAGAAATTCCTCGGCTCGAAGCACTTCTACGTGTCGGGTCTCGGCAGCGGATACGAAGACGACATCCTCATCCACAAAGACAAGAACCCGAACAACGCAGGTGTGAAAGAGCTCGTGCCGAACGTCATGAGCTTTGCGGAGCTCCTCGCCGACATCAAAGCGATGAAGGTCACGCACGCGATCGCGCTCGGCGGCGCCACGCCGAATGCGGCACCGGCCGGAATCGCGTCGGCAGAAGGCGACGGCGATCTCGCCGCGCTGAAACGCCTGCAAGCGCTCGTCGTCGTGGCGGCGCATGGCGGCGCGCTCGTCGATGCGGCGCACGTCGTTCTGCCTGCGAATTCGTGGGCGGAGGGCGCGGGCACCTACGTGAACTTCAAGGGGCTCCGCCAAAGCACGGAAAAAGCGCTGGAGCCGCAAGGATCCTCGCGCGCGGGCTGGGAGCAAATCTCCGCCGTCGCGAAGGCGCTTGGCTTCGAGCTCGA
>JAICXU010000667.1 GCA_025934595.1 Polyangiaceae bacterium
AGATGCCGCTGCGCGTCGATGCAGCGAGCGAAAATTCGTCGAGGTTCAACGTGAGCGATGCGCGTCCGCTCGAATCGAAGATGCGGTCGAGACCGCCGCGAATTTCCCGCGTGCGTTCCGCACCGAGCAGCGCTTCGATCGCCGCGACGTCGCCGGTTTCGAGGCGGCCGACGATCGGATCGTCGAACGTGAATCCGAGCTGCAAGAGCAGCCGGCGGAGGCTCGGCGGGATCACCGCGGCGCGATCGACGTCTTCTTCGCGCTCGTCCGCGAGCAAATCCAGCCACTCGGCGAAATGCGCAGCGGCGAAGTTGATCGCCTGCTCGTGCCAGACGACGACCCCGAGCTCGCCGGTGTTGTCGCGAATGAGACGGTCGAACGCGTAGAGCTTCTCGCCCTGCCGCGCGAACGGGAAGTAGCGATTTTTTTCCGCGACGAGCTGGACGAGCTCCTCGTGCGATTTTCGCATCTCGGTCGCGTTCAAAAAACGCTCGGTCTCGCTGAACGATCCGCACACTTTCATCGACGCCATGTACGACGGCGGAAGAACGAGCACGCCTTCGCGCGCGCGCAGCTCGTGCGGAGGCACCGGATCTCCGAAACGCTCCGAATGACCCGTGCGCGACAAGACCGTCTTGATCCGTTCGAGCGCGGCGAGCGCGAGGCGCGTCGGATCGACCTTCAAGAGGACTCGTCGCGGCGCGGCTCGCTTCTTGGTGGTTTTTCGGATCATCGCCTCGAGTGGGTGCGGTTTGCTAGCGCGTAGCTTCCGCGCGTCATGATGCGCGTAGCGTGCGCGCGTCCTGAGCGAGGGGCGAGCTTATCAAAAGTCCGCCGAAAATGCGGCGCGCGTGCGAGGTCAGTCGACCTTGAGGATCGCGAGGAAGGCCTTCTGCGGGATTTCGACGTGACCTACTTGTTTCATGCGCTTTTTGCCCTCTTTTTGCTTCTCGAGGAGCTTGCGCTTTCGGCTGATGTCGCCGCCGTAGCACTTCGCGGTCACGTCTTTGCGGAGCGCGCGCACCGTTTCGCGCGCGATGATCTTTCCGCCGATCGCAGCTTGGATCGCGACCTCGTATTGTTGCTGCGGAACGAACTCTTTCAATTTTTCTGCGAGCGACCTTCCACGCGTGGCGGCGCGATCGCGATGCACGATGATGGAGAGCGCGTCGAGCACGTCGCCGTTGACGAGGACGTCGACCTTCACGAGATCGCCTTCGCGGTAGCCGATGACCTCGTAATCCATCGACGCATAGCCGCGCGACACGCTCTTCAGCTTGTCGTGGAAATCGAAGAGCACGTCGCCGAACGGAAGCTCGTAGACGATGATGACGCGATCGGCGCTGGCGTAATTGATGGCGACCTGCGTGCCGCGCTTGTCTTGGCAGAGCGCGAGAACCGGCCCGACGTATTCGGTCGGCACGTGGATCGACATCTTCACGAAAGGCTCTTCGATGATGTCGATGCTCATCGGAGGCGGCAGCTTCGCGGGATTGTCGACGCGCACCTTCGTGCCGTCGGTCTTCGTGACGTTGTAGACGACCGACGGCGCGGTCGTGATGAGATCCAAGTTGTGCTCGCGCTCGAGCCGCTCCTGGATGATCTCCATGTGGAGCAATCCCAAAAATCCGCAGCGGAATCCGAAGCCGAGCGCTTCGGACGAATCGGGCTCGAACGAAAACGCGGCGTCGTTCATGTGCAGCTTCTCGAGCGCGTCGCGAAGGGCGGGATAATCCGAGCTGTCGGTCGGGAAAATACCGGCAAAAACCATCGGTTTGACGTCTTTGAAGCCGGGCAAGGGATTCGTCGCGGGCGCTTTGTGATGCGGTCCCTTCGCCGGATTGTTCGCGGCGTGCGTGACGGTGTCGCCGACCTTCGTCTCGTGCACGCTGCGAATGTTGCCGGCGAGAAATCCGACCTCGCCCGGACCGATCTCATCGAGCGGAACAGGGAAGGGCTGGAAGCTGCCGAGCTCGGTGACCTCGTAGTCCATCTTGTTCGCCATGAAGCGGATCTTGTCGCCGCGCCTCAGCGTGCCGTCGACGACGCGGATCATGACCATCGCGCCGCGATAACTGTCGTACCAAGAATCGAAAATGAGCGCGCGGAGCGATGCGTCTTCTTGGCCTTTCGGCGCCGGCACCTTCGCGACGATCTGCTCGAGGATTTCCGGAACGCCCGCGCCCGTCTTGCCGCTGCATGAAATGGCGTCGGAGCAGTCGAGGCCGATGACTTGCTCGATCTGCTCTTTGGTGCCGTCGACGTCGGAGGAGGGGAGATCGATCTTGTTGAGGACCGGAATCACCTCGAGGCCTTGATCGATCGCGAGGTACACGTTCGCGAGCGTCTGCGCCTCGACGCCTTGCGTGCTGTCGACGACCAAGATCGCGCCTTCGCATGCGGAGAGCGAACGCGACACCTCGTAGTTGAAGTCGACGTGGCCAGGCGTGTCGATCAGATTCAGCTGATAGATTTGCCCGTCTTTTGCCGTGTATTTCAGCCTGACGTTCTGCGCTTTGATCGTGATGCCGCGCTCACGCTCGATATCCATCTTGTCGAGAAATTGTTCGCGCGCCTCGCGTTCGGTGACGGCGCCGGTGAGGGACAAGATGCGATCGGCGAGCGTCGATTTGCCGTGATCGATATGCGCGATGATCGAAAAATTGCGGATCTTGTCCTGCGGAGTGCTCATGGCGGCGAATCGGCGGGTTCTCTAGCACAGCTCGCTCTCGCGGCTCGCGGCACCTTTTCGTGCGGAGCTTCTTCGCGGGCTATGCGCCGGACGCGGCTCCGTGCTTCTTGCCGTGCGCGCCCGTGTCGCTCTCGGAATCGCGTTCCTTTTCGTGGCGATCTGCTTTTTCGTGCCCCGCGTTCGAGGCGGCGCGATCGAGCGAGCGGGTCGAGCCGTTTTCCTTCGACGTCTCTTTCGTCTCGGATTCGCGGCTGGCTTCACGACGGCGACCCGACGGCGCATCGAGCGCGAGCTGACCGGGGAG
>JAICXU010000750.1 GCA_025934595.1 Polyangiaceae bacterium
GTGCGCACGAAATGCACGAGGAGACAGAGCGGACCGAACGCGACGATCGCGGCGTTGCGGCTCGTCGGCGGCCACGCGTGCTCGAGCCGTTCTTCGGCGAGACGCGATTCGTCGAAACGCAAAATCGCGTACGTGACCGGCATCGCCACGAGCCACGCAAGAACGTAGTCGACGAATTCGGCGTCCACGAAAAATCACTTTAGCCCAGCAACTCTTTTCGCGGCGCCGCTCATAGCGGCCCCTCTGTGAGGCCGTGCACGAATTGGCGAACGCGCGGCTCGGTGCTCGTCTTCGCCTCTTCGGTCGTGCCGTCGAAGATCAATTGCCCGCGATAGAGCATGCCGACGCGATCGGTGACGGTGAGCAAGCGATCGAGATCGCTCGAAACCATGACGACCGTCGCATTCGACGCGCGTTGCTCGGCACGAAGCAGATCGAAGATCTTTTGTGACGTCACCGGATCGAGCCCCGCCGCGGGCTCGTCGTACAAGACGATGGGCGCTTGCGTGATCGTCGCGCGCGCCACGCCGACTCGTTTTTTCTGGCCTCCCGAGAGCCCGCCGGGCATGCGTGACTCGAATCCCGGCAGCGCGACGCACGCGAGCCGCTCGCTCACACGGCGCCGCACCTCGTCGTCGGGAAGCTGCGTGAGGCGCTGCAACGGAAAGGCGATGTTGTCGCCGACGGTGAGGTGATCGAAGAGCGCGTTGTTCTGGAAGAGCATGCCGAACTTGAGACGAAGCTGGCCGAGCTCGAGGTCGGTCATCTTCGTGACGTTCTGACCGTCGACGATCACCTCGCCCGCGTCGGGCTTCAAAAGGCCGGTGATCATTTTGAGGAGCACGCTTTTTCCGGCCGCGCCGGGCCCGATGAGGCCGTAGAGACACCCCGACGGGACCTCGAGATTCACGCCATCGAGCGTCTTTTTCGCGCCTCGCGCGCGTCCATTCATCGTGAGCCCGCGCACCGAGATCATGGCGGGCTCACACGCGACGCGTTCGACGCTGCCGAATCGAACGCATGTAGAATACAAGCATTGCCGTGGTCGTCGCGGCGACGAGCGCGAGCAAACCCGCGAGCAGCGTGACGAGCGCACGGACCGATCCCGGCGCCACTGCGATCGGCCCGACGTGCGCGAAATCCGTGACCGCTCGCGAGCTCGCCGCGCGCGGAACGATCACGACGGCGACGTCTTGAGCGGCGAGCGACGGCGATCCCGCCGCCACGAGCTTCTGCACGGCTTCGATCGCGATCGGCGATGGACCCGGCCTCGTCGTGAGGAGGACGCTCGCGGACGACTTCGGCGGAAGGCCGTCGCGAAGGGGATCGGCATCGGGCAGGTTCAAATGCACGCGGGCGCGGAGGACGCCGTCGACGCTCTCGAGCGATTTTTCGAGCTCCGCCGACAACGCCGCCGCGAGCCGCGCGCGTTCCGCGTCCACGCTCGGAACGAGCTCGTCCTTGCCGAGCGCATCGATCCCCGCGCGCGACGCGGGCTCGGGCAGGCCTTCGTCGGCGAGGACCTCGAGAGCGCGGGTGGCGTCGCTCTGCGCGACGGTGACGTCGAGCTTGCCGTCATTTGCGCCGTCCGCCTCTTTGCGTGCATCGATGCCCGCGCGGCCGAGCGCCACGACGATTCGATCGGCCTCGGTTTCGTCGACGCTCCCCGCGACGGGTGACGAGCATCCCGCGAGCACCAAAAACAGCGCACAAATCCCGGCAAAAACCGCGCTTCGCGCCGGATCGGGGGCTCGCATCGAGGGCGAACCTACCGGCGGGGGCTCTGGTCGTAAAGCGTTGCTTGCCGGGAAAAGCGGTGCTACCGAACGGGATACCTAGCGGGTGCAGCGAGTTTTTTGCCGCCCGCCCTCCTCATTCCCTTCCGTAACGACGGAGCACGCCGTCTGGCGTAGCCGGCCCTTTCTCTAGGAAATGCCGACACCTTTCTCCGAAGCGATTTCGACGCTCAACGACCGAGCTTTGCGCCGTCTCCTCGGAGCGCGCGCATTTCTTCGGGGCTATGATTACGTTCGCAGGCAAGCGGTGGGCGGCCTCCACATCGGGGACGCGAGCGCGGGCGGGCAAGTACGCGGCACCGAGCCCGTGCCTTACGAGGTGAAGCTCGAGCTCACTCCGACGGGCTTCAACTCCAACTGCACGTGCCCCGCCTTTTCGAAGATCCATGGACATTGCAAGCATGTGGCGGCCTTATTCATCGCGCTCCGCGATCAAGCGCGCGGCACGGTGCGCGCGCCGCGTGAAACGAACGGGCGCGCGGCGATCGACGCAGCGGCCGCGGGAACGCCGCAAGAGCGCCCCCTGGGTGGCGGACCGGGCGGAATGGGCGCGCACACGAGCAATCCCTACGGCGTCGCGCAACACGGCGGCGGCCTGCCGTCGCCCGGGGGAGAGATGAGCGCGGGCGGCGGACGACGAAGCCGACGCGCACGCGCGCGCGCGATGAAGCTCGCGGCGGCAGGAGGCGGCGCCGTACCCGGTCGATCGAACGGCGTCGTCTCGACGGGCGTGGATGCGTGGCTCCCCGAGCCGATGCCGCCGGTGCCGAAGGTCGAATATCGATTGCAGGTGCGACCGGGATCCTTGACGGTCACGGTGCTCGACCCGAACGCGCGGA
>JAICXU010000323.1 GCA_025934595.1 Polyangiaceae bacterium
CAATGCGGACGTCACGATCTTCGATCAAGAAGGCAGGGCGCTCGGCGATTCGACGACCCCGACCGTCAGCTCCGTCGTCGAGGTTTCGCCGGAGGTCGCCGACGCGCGGCACGGACACATCGGACATGCGACGCGCCCGCGTCCGGGCACGAGCGACGAGATGCGTTACGTCGCGGTGCCGACGGACGAAGGCTTCATCATTCGCTTGGCGGCGCCGCTCTCCGACGTGCGTGCGACGGTGGCGGCGATGCAACGCAAGCTCCTCGGTGCGGCGGCGATCGCGATCGTCCTCGCCGTTTTGCTCGGAGTCTTGGCGTCGAGGCTCGCGTCGGGCCCGCTCGCGGCGATGACCGATGCCGCGACGAAGATCGCGGGCGGCAACCTCGAGACGCGCGTGCCCGCAGAATCGCCCGACGAATTCGGGGTTTTGGCCCGATCGCTGAACGCGATGGCCGAGCAGCTGAAAGAGCGCATGACGATGCGTCGCGATTATCTCGCGAACATGTCGCACGAGCTCAGGACACCCGTCGCATCGATCCAAGGTTACGCGGAGACGTTGCTCGCGCACTCCGCGACTGCCGCGCAACGGCAGCAATTCATCGAGACCATCCACCGCGCGGCCCAACGCATCGGCGCGATGGTCGAGGAGCTCGTCACGCTCGCCGACCTCGAGGCAAAGCCGAATAGTCGCGTGAGGCTCGAGCCGGTCAACGTGGGGGCGGTCGCGAAGCTCGTCGCCGAGACCATTCGCGGTCACGCCGCGGACGATGTCTCGACGATCGTCGTCGACGAGACCGCGAACGTCGAGGTGCTCGGCGATCCCGACGGCATCGAGCGCATTTTGCAAAATCTCCTCGAGAACGCGACACGCTATGGAAAACGAAGAGGTGAGGTGCGCGTCACCGCGGAAAAGAAGGGTGATCGCGTGATCGTGAAAGTGAAAGACGACGGTCCGGGAATTTCGGCGGAGCATTTGCCGCGGCTCTTCGAACGATTTTATCGCGTCGATCCGTCGCGCTCGCGCGAGCTCGGCGGCTCGGGTCTCGGGCTCGCCATCGTCAAGCACGACGCCGAGCTCATGGAGGGCAACGTGACGGTGGAGAGCGAGGTCGGAAAAGGCGCGACGTTCATCGTCGATTTACGCGGAGGGATGCCCACATGAAGAGACGCGAATTTCTCGCGGGCGCGATCACGAGCACGCTCGCGCTCTCGACGACTCGAGCACGCGCCAGCGCGACGGTGCGCGTGCTCGTACCCGATCCCGACAACCTCCAATACATGGCGTTCTGGCTCGCAAAAGCCCTATTTTTCCCGGGCGCGGGCATCGATGTCGAGATCGTGTCGCCGCCGATTCCGCAGCAAGCGCTCGCGTGGATCGATGACGAGAAGCCGGATGCAGCGGTGCTGCCGCCGCCCATGTATCTGGAGCTCGTGGCGAATCGCGCACCGTGGGTGCTCGGCGCGAACCTACTCGCGAACGATCCGATCGATCTCGTCGTGCGAAAGAGCGTCGCGGACGCGAAAGGCGTCACCCGTGACATGCCGATCCGCGAGCGCCTCGAGAAATTGCGCGGCGTCAAAATCGGAATCGCGCCGCATCCTCCGCCGCGGCTTCGTGCCCTCTACAAATCGGTAGGGCTCGACGCGAACAAGGACGCGACCACGATCACCATCCACGGCAAAGGCCAGAACGCCGCGTTCGAGCGCGGCGACGTCGACGCCCTCTACGCGCACACGCCGTACGTCGAAAAGGCGCTCGTGCATCAAGATGCCGTGCTCATCGTGTATCAAAATGGCGGCGAGGTGAAGGAGCTCGCGAATCGCCAGATTCACGCGCTCACGTTTTCACGCGCGTTCTTGAATGCGCGCCACGACGACGCGCAAGCGATGGTACGCGCGGTAGCTCGTGCAGAGACGCTTTTGCGCGACACGCCGGCCGATGCGGTGGCGCCCTTGCAAAAAGCATTTCCCGATCGCGACCCCGCCGAGATCGATCGCATCGTGCATCTCTACTCGCCGGCCATGCCCGCGACGCCGAAGGTGAGCGTCGATGGCTTCGCGCCCGCCGTTCTTTTTTTTCCCGAGGGCGAGGCGCCTCCGAATCTGAGCGGGATCGATCTCGCGTCGTTCGTCGCGCCCGAGCTCGTGCAAGAAAAACCTGCCGACCGATCGCCGGCGCTCGCCTATGCCGGCAGCGCATTGGCGCTCGTGGCGCTGGCCGCCCTCGCGGTGAAGCTCAGATCGAGCCGGCCGCGTGATCCCAACGAAGCCCGAAAATGATCTCGCGAAAACCCGACGCCTGAATTCCTTCGGGCATGCGCTCCGCGACGTACGGCACGTTGGTCAAGCTCTTGATCGTGAGCTTCAGGGTAAGCCCCGTCGGAACATGATGATAACGAGCTGCCAAATCGAAACCTTCGTGCGCGCCGATGAGGCCAATGCGACCCGTGACGTCCTCCGTACGCGTGTCGAGGGGATCGGTGAACTCGGCGCTCACATAGGTCCACGCGAGCTCGCCGCCGAGATTGCCCGGCCCGAGCTTGTGGTCCGCGGCCAAAGTGGTCACGAGCGTACCGAGTGGTGAGTAGGGCAAGACGTTGCCCGCGTACGTGCCGTCCGCGAATACGGCGCGCGAGAGCGTGAAACGCGAAGCGAGCTCGAGACCCATACCGAGCTTCATCCAGTCACCGGCGTCGATGCGGGCTTCGCCTTCGATGCCGTAATGCCGAGTGGGACCGGCATCGAAGAGCGCGAGCGAGCCGCCTCCCGTCGCGCTCACGCCGGTTTGAACCGCTTGGTTGCTGAAATCGAGCAGAAAAGCCGTTGCTTCGAGATGGAATTTTTTTCGCGCCGTCACGCGGCTTCCGACTTCGTAGTTGACGCTGCGCTCGGAATTGAGCTGCGCGACCGTTCCGCCCAAGGGATTGATGGGCGTCGTGATGCGAGGCGGCGCGTACCCCACGTACGATCCCGCGAAGGCGTGCGCGTCGCGTGTGCCCGCGATGATTCCGATGCCGGGGATCACGCCGCCCGAAACGCCGCTGCTCGGCACGCTCACGTTCGCGACGCCCGTCGAGGTGGATTGTCGATCGACGCCGCTGCCGAACTCTGCGTATTCGAAGCGCACGCCGGGCGTGACGAGAAGCCAATCGCGAAAGGCCATGCGGTCCTGCGCGTACGTCGCGAACGCATACGTGTCGTGATGGAACTCGTAATCGAGCGATCCCGTTTGCGCCCAAGGCGTGTCGCCGGTGAACTGCCGGTAGTGCGCGGTCTCCGCGAGAATGCGCGCGCCGACGTCGAGCGTGTGGCCCACGTGCAAGGTCTCGCCGCGAAATTGCAGCCGCGGCTCGATCGCGGCGACGTCGTAGGTGCGATCGAGGACGACGTCGGTCGAACGGAAATAGATTGCTCCGTTCGGAAATGTCGGATCGCCGACGATATGATCGTAGTCGACGCCTGCGACCGGCGAGCGATCATAGTCCTCGCGATTCCAAATGCGCTTCGTCTCGTACGCGTAGACGAGCGTTCTCATCGTGACGTTCTTCGAAAAATGTTGTTCGTGCGTGAGCGAGGCGTCGAAGCGTTGCTGATCGATGTGATCGGCGGGAGCGAGCGTCGGAGTCTCCGGATCGCGCTGGAACATCGCGCGCGTGAGCCCGACGTCGTCCGATCGCGTGGCGTCATCGTGGAAACCGAGCTTGAGCGTGGCTTCGCCTTTTGACGACGTGTCGAACGCGACTTTTCCGAACACGTCGGTCGCGTTGAAATTCTCGTCGCGAAAGCCGTCACCACGGGTGTGGAACGCTTGTGCGACGTAGCGCACGGGCCCGAGTGAGTCGCCATGCAGCGCGAGCACCTTGGCGTAATTGCGTTGACCGTAATCGAGCTCGACGGACGTGAGCTCGCTCGAGGGCGGTGCGATCGTGAGAAAGTTCACGACGCCGCCGATCGTCTGCGGACCGAACAGGATGCTGCCCGACCCTTTGACGACCTCGATGCCGCGCATGCGCTCGATTTGCGGGAGGTAATAAAGGTCCGCTTCCGAGTAAGGATTCACGGCGAGCGGAATGCCGTCTTCGAGGACGAGCGTGTTTCGCGCGCGACCCGGGTCGAGGCCGTGCACTCCGAAATCGAGCCTCAGGCCACCGCCCGCTTGCTCGTAGACACTCACACCGGGCACGCGACGCAGCATCTCCGCCGAATCGTACGGCTGCGCGCGGTCGATCTCCTTGTGGCCCACCACAGCTCCCGATCCAGGGATTTTCTGCAGTGAATCTGCTTTGTCGCCGATGACCTGCACGTCCGGCGCGTCGGGCTTTTGCGGCGGCGGGGCTTGCGCGTCCTGCGCATCGGCGCGCTCGGCGTGCGTCGCGACGACGAGCATCGCGATCGCGAAGAGGCCGGTCCGTGCCTTCATGGAATTCGGCAAACTCCCTTTGGAGAGCATCCGGGGGACGGCGGCGGGCAATCGGAGTCCTTCGTGCAGGCTTGCGTGCAGAAGAGACCCTTGGAGGGGAACGTGTAGCAATTGCCGGACGCACAATCCGCTCCGCTCGTGCACGGACAAGTCACGGCCAAGCTCGTCGTGCCGCTGCATGCACCGCCGTCGCCGCTGCTTGCGTCGGTGCTTGCATCGGGCGCAGGCGGAAGGCTGCCGTCGAGCAAGAGCGAAGAATCGCATGCGCCATACGCCGTGCCGTCGTCGTTGCACATCGCGGCTCCCGGCGCGCCGCCGGTCGTCGTGCAGGCGAGAAAATCACCCGGCGAGCAATAGCGACCTTGCGGCAAGCACGCGCTCGCGGATGCCGCGACGCCGAGCACGAGCCAAACGAGCGAAGCGGCGCGACTTGCGAAACGACCGTCGTCCGGTGATGCGCCCGTCGCCATCGCTCGCGGGCGATCCTATCTCCCGCGCGTCGGTTTAGGACAAATGAATCTCACGCGATGAGATGCGGCACCGGGAGGCTTCGCGAAAGAATTGGAGTGGCGGGTGGCGACGCGACGGTGACACGATTTCGACCACCCGTCTTCGATGCGTACATCGCGCGGTCTGCCGCTTCGACGAGCGTGTCGAGACTCTCTCCG
>JAICXU010000968.1 GCA_025934595.1 Polyangiaceae bacterium
CGGATCGATCGCGAGCGCCGGAACGGCGGGCGTCGCCGGCGTGGCCGCGGACGCACCCGCGTCGATGATCGCGGGTGAAGGGATCGTCGGCGCTGCGCTCGCGCCGCTCACGGGAGGAGGCGGCGGCGGCGTGACGGAAGGCGTCGAATTTCCGCAGCCCGCGACGAGCGCGAGCACACCCAAGACCACGAGACGTCGCATGGCGTTGGTCTTTTCTTATTTTTATTTCTGCAGCATCGCGGCGCAGTCTTCGCGCGACTTGTCGCCCGACACCGGCGTGCCGCGCACGCACATGCGGTAGCAGCGGCGCGCGTTCGTCATGTCGCCGCTCTGTTGGTAGGCGGCGCCGAGCACCACCCACGCGCGCGCACTTTTCACGTCGTGCAAAACTGCTTGCTCGCCGAGCTCGATCGCGTCGAGCACGTCGCGCTTCTCGAGCTTCACGCGCGAACGCTCGGCGAGCGTCGTCGCGAGCGCCGGATCGTAAAGATCGACGTCGGGCTCCGGTGCGGGCGCTGCTTCCGCAGGCGCGCTCTCTTCTTCTTCGGGCATGACATCCGGACGCGGAGGCGATGCGGCGGCCGCTTGCATCGTGTGCTCGTGCAGCGCGCGGACATGCTTCAGCGCCGCGCGCGTTCCCCCGATGAGCGCGAGAACAGCGCAAGCGGCCACGATGTTGCGAACGACAGGAACGAAACGCGACGGCGGACGCGGCATCTCGCGCGCGAGGATCTCTTCGTGCCCTTCGTGATCGACTTCATTCGCAAGCGCGGCTTCGCGATGCACGAGGAACGCGACGGGCTCGAGCGAATCGGTTCGACGGCGCGGCTCGTCGGCAATCGCTTCTTCGGGCGG
The DNA here is from genome assembly GCA_025934595.1 of Polyangiaceae bacterium. GTDB lineage: Bacteria > Myxococcota_A > Polyangia > Polyangiales > Polyangiaceae > JAICXU01. The sequence continues at coordinate 856 of JAICXU010000968.1, forward strand.
CGGCGCGGTCGGCGCTTCGACAGGAGCTGCCGCGCTCACGGTCACGGGCTCAGGAGTTTGCTCGACTGAAATGCGCCGCGGACGAAAGTCTTTCTTTTTTCGCCTCTTGCTCATGCGGCGAATCTTTGCCTCGAGAACATCGCCCGGTCGAGCGAGAAAGAGAACGTTTTCATTAAAAGCAGACGCTTCGATAGGTGACGTCCTCCTCCGACCGCAGTCACACACGCACCTACCTGCCTCGATCCCCGAAGAATCCGGTCGCGGCTCTGATGTTTCAAGGGCAGGTGCGAAGGGTGAGCGGCAGCGACGCCAGCGGCGTTTGCGTGAAATCGAACGCGCCCATGAGATCATTGGCGGCGCCGTCTTGCGCGGCGGGATCCAAATCCGAGAGCGTCTTCGTCGCGCCGAACGCTTTCTCGATGAATCGCGGAATCGACGCTTGCTCGGATTGCTCTTGGAAGACGAATCCCGGTTTCGCATACGGGGAGATCACGAGAAGCGGAAGACGAAATCCGAGCCCGTAAGGATGGGCAGCGTCGCATCCATATTGGCGAGGCGGCGCGACGTGGTCGTACCAACCTCCGAAATCGTCCATCGTGAAAAAGATGGCGGTGTCGTTCCAATAATCCGAATTCATCACCTCGTTGATGCGCTGCACGGTCCAATTTTCGCCGCGACACACGCTCGTTCCACCGGGGTGCTCGTTGAATGCGTCTTCGTTGACGAGCCACGTGACCGCGGGGAGCGTGCCGTTCTTCACGTCGGTGTCGAACTGCGGAGTGTCGACGACATTCGTGGTCCACGAAGGCCCGTTGCGAATCGAGTCGACGGCATCAAACAGCGAAAACGGCTCGGCCATCACGCCCGGCGCCGTTCCGTAAAACTTCCAATCGACGCCCGTGGGAAGCACGTCGGGGATCGAAGGGATTTTGAAGCACGGAAACACGTCGGCCTCCGTGCAGGTTCCGTTCTGCAGCGTCGGCACGACCGTCGTCGGCTCTTGATCGCATCCCCAATACGGATGCTGCGCCGTTTGCGGCGGATTGTCGTACGCCCAGCCGGCCTGGGCCGCGAGCAAGAACGTATGACCGGGGAAGCTCGGGCCGAGCACGTTCGCGAAA
>JAICXU010000094.1 GCA_025934595.1 Polyangiaceae bacterium
AAGGCGACTACGGCGGCGATGCCGGCATCGGGCTTTGCCTATGAGCGCCGAGATCACCGAATCGAGACCCTCGGAGAGTCGGGAGCGGATGCACCCTGATCGGACGATTGCGATCGACGTGGCCCTCACTCTAGAGGGTGACTCCTGTCTCTTCGCGGGGATCTCCGGAGAGATTTCACGAGGAGGTGTCTTCGTCGCGACCTACCAGCCGATCCCCGTGGGAAGGAGAGTCCGCGTTCAACTCTGCGTCCTCGAATGGGACGTCGAGTTCGAAAGTTGTGTCAGCTGGCGTCGCGAAGCAACGGAGGCATGTGCTCCCGGCATCGGCGTGACGTTCCAGAATCTCGATGACGCCGCTCTCGATCGCATTCGCCGATTCGGCAGATTGCGGCCACCGCTGTACGTCGACGATGAAATCGTGATCGTCGCGAAAGGGATCTGAGGGCTAGGGTCGAATGAGCTCGGGAATTCCGGCTGCCCACATCCTCCAATTCCTCGACGTCGTCGTGCACTGGGGAATCGGTCCGCGCGAGCTCTTCGAGGGTATCGACATCGGTCTCACGGATCTCGAGGATCCACATGCGTACGTTTCGATCCCCGTGGTCGATCAGCTCGCATCACGGGCGCGAGAGCTCACAGGTGAGCCCGCGCTCGGAATTGCCATGGGCAATCAGATGCGAGTGTCCGCGCACGGCTATCTTGGCTTCGCCGCGATGGTGGCATCGAACATTCGCGAAGCGCTCGAGTTGGCCGTTCGCTACGCTCCGACTCGGACCGACGTGCTCAGTCTCCGGACGTGTGTCGAGGGCGACCGGTGCGCCGTCATCATCGACGAGGACATCGGCTACCCCGCCGCCCGTGAGCTCATCGTGATGTCTCTCGTGGTCGGACTGCGCCAAATCGGTTGTGCACTGACGGGCGTTTCCGTGGAAGGGAGCGCTGACTTCGCTTTTCCGGCGCCCGCGGGTCTCGACCTGAATGTCGGGCCCGCCGTCCTAGCTCGTTTCGATCAACCGACCCACCAACTGCTTTTCGACAGCTCGGTTTTGGATCTGCCCATCGTGAGCTCCGACTCGGCCGCGCGCCGGCTCGCGCAAGAGCAATGCGAGCGTGAGCTCCACGCGCTCGGCAGCTGCGATGATTTGGTGCGCGAGGTCACCGCGTTGATGACGCGGGACAAGAGCGGGTTTCGTTCGCTCGAGGATGTTGCGGAGCGCGTCGGGATGTCCCCGCGATCGCTCAAGCGCCGCCTCGCGGAGCGCCATACGTCGTATTCGACTTTGCTCGACCGGCAAAAGCGCGATCGCGCGCTCCTTCTTCTTCGTTCCGACCTCCTTTCGCTGGAAGCAATCGCGGAGCAACTCGACTATTCGGACGTCGCGAATTTTGCGCGGGCGTTTCGCCGATGGACCGGCGTCACGCCGGGTGCATTTCGCAAGGGGCTTCGAAGCCGTTGATTCTGCGGTTCGCGGGAGTCGATCTCGCGCGTACATCGCAGCGGCGGTGGCCCGCCCTGACAATTATTTGGCCCGTCAGAGCCTGCCGAAAGGACACCGATCAGGACAGAATGACGAGAACGAATGAGCCCCGCCTCCCGAGCCACGCTACCTCGGCCGGAGGTTCGGCGCTCCGCGATGGACGCCGATTCGTTCTGTCTGCCGTTGTTCGAACACGACCGACGCGCGCCGAACGGCGCCTTGGGAAGCTAAGTGACCGTCTCCGGAAGACGACGCCACGCTTCCGAGACCGGCAATATCCGTCAATCAGGCGGAAGCGCGAACGCCCGCGGCCCATCGCATACGTCACCGGAGCGTGAGACGTCCGCGCGCCCGTGCCCGGAATGCACGCAGGCAATGAAGCTCGACCGCTGCACGCACTGCGGTTTCTTGGAGAGCGATCCCCTCATCGACAAAATCATCGATCACAAATATCGAATCGAGACCACGTTGGGCAAAGGTGGAATGGGTCGAGTGTATGGTGCTCGGCACGTAACGCTCGACGGATCGGTAGCCATCAAGTTCTTGTTGGGACTTTGGGCCGGGGATCCGATCATTCGCACGCGATTCCGTCGTGAGGCATTGGCGCTGGCCAAGCTCCGACATCCGAGCGTCGTGAGCCTCCTCGACTTCGGAGAGCACGAAGGCCAGCTCTACATGGTCATGGAAAGAATTGAGGGCACCTTGCTCGCCGCGCGCATGGAGATGCTTCCGCGCATGGCGGCGCATGCTGTCCATTCTATCTTCGACCAGCTTCTCGACGTTCTTTGCGCTGCTCATTCTCACGGCATCGTTCATCACGACGTCAAGCCCACGAATGTGATGCTCACGGATATTTCGAAGGGTGTCGTGCGCGCGAAGTTGTTCGATTTCGGCATCGCGAAAGTTCCCGGCGACGAGACGACGGGGATTTCTGGAATGGGAAACATCCAGGGCACGCCCAAGTACATGTCGCCCGAGCAATGCCGCGGAAGCGATAGCGGCCCGCCGAGCGATATTTACGCGCTCGGGGTGATGCTCTTCGAAGCTCTCTCCGGAGTCCCTCCTTTCGCGGCGCGCGATCCGGCAGGTTTGATGGCCCAACACATGTTCGTCGAGCCACCGCGCATCAAAGAGGTGGGGCGGCGATGCGACGTTTGCCCGGCCATCGAACGCATCGTGCGCGACGCCCTCTCCAAGCGACCTGGCGATCGGCCGAGCGCCGCGGAGATGCGCGAACATCTCGCCCGTGCGTTTCGCGGAATGGCTCACGACTCCGTCCCCGAAGAAAAAGCAGCGTCGCGACGATCGTCCGCATCGTTGGCCCCCAAGGACAGCACGCTCGGGGCCGGCGCCCGAGCGCGGCGACAAAGCGGCACGCGACGCGCGGTTCACGGTGTCGCCATTTTGTGGACGCCGGTGAGTGTGCGCGCCCTTGCGTTGCGCGACGCACTGAACAATGTCGGTATCCCGACACAAATCTGGTCGTCGGCCTGCCTGCCGCCCCCATCGATCGGCTGCGCCCCGACGCGGGTCGTGATTGTCCTCGCCGAGCCCGACGGATTGCCGCGCGCTCGCGCCGTTCGCGCTGCGGCCGATCAGCTTCCGATCGAAGTATTCGTCGTAGACGCCGTCGACGCCGCGCAGATGGCCATGGCGGTCCGCGCGGGAGCCACCGCCGTTGCGCTCAGCCTCGTCAACGATGACGAGGTTTGTCGGAAGGCGCGTGGGCTATTGGAATGCGAGCCAAGTCAGTACGACTCGTGGCGTGATCGTGTGGGCAATCGGAGCTGATGGATCGATGCAGCATCAAGCGCACACGAGAACTGATGCCGAGCGACCTCATCATTGGCCTGCAAAAGTGAGAGATCGCGAGTTGGAGGGCCAGACGCGAGTCGCGGCGGTGGTTTCCGTCTTGCGTAGCTATGGGCCATGCGTCTCCCACACCAGGTGTTTCTCGTCGCCTACGTTGGCATTCTCGGCTTCAGCGCGGCTTGCGTCGGTGAGGAGCCGGCGGTTCCGCAGGTCGACAGCGGCGCGGCGGATGCGGGTGTCGATGCGATCGAAGATCACGCGGATGCAGACGTCGAGCAAGATTCAGCGTCCGAAGCGTCCGACTCGAGTGACGGTGGCGACGCCGGATCTTGCGCAGCTCGGAGCGAGCCATGTGGAGGAAGCTGCAGTGTCGGTGACAAATGCTGCGTTCAAGAAGCAGGGGCCGCGACGTGCGGCAGCACTTGCCCATCCGAATCCGCGGCGTGGGCGTGCCTCTCTTCGCAGGACTGCGCGATCGCGGAATCATGTTGCTTGACGTTGCCTGCCAAACCGTCGGGCTCATGTCCTACCGCGACTCCGACGTCGGGCGGCAGTTGCTCGGCGGTACCTTGCGTCGGAAATTCCTACACCGTTTGTCGCAATCAGTCGGACTGCGCGCTGGGAACGTGCACCAAGGTTTTATTGGAGGGTGTCTACAGCGGGGATGCGGGCATCGATCTTTGTCTATGAGGTTTTTGGAGTCGCGTCGAGTCGTCGCCCATCCCGCGATCTCCACCGACGAGGATGCACGTTGCGGCGGCACGACCTGCGTGCACCGTGCGAAATGGGTTTCGAGCTCGCCATGACCGAGAATCGCGGCAAACCTCGCGAGCCGATCACGCGGCCGGATACGCCTGCGGCCGTGGCGAAGCTGCATTCCGAAGAAAGAATGCGTTCCGTCCATGAGACGCAGGAGGTCCTGGTATTCGTTCCTGATCGTTGGCTATACGCGCTGGCGGAAGCCCTTGCGGCCTACCGCGAAGAGCGCGAGGTCGTGGTGATGTCCGTCGAGCTCGGGAACCTCGACGAGCTAGCTCTCACGCACGGAAGGTTTGCGCGACAAAATGCCGTCCAGGCAGTTCTGGATCTTCTCCGGTCGCGGTCTGGACACGAGCGCGTGTGCACGCGGGGATCGCGAAGGGGGATCCTCGCGTTCGACGTGCTGCGTTCGGGAACGGGAGACGCAGCTACGTTTGCGAAGGAGCGCCACCTCGCGCTCACAAGTCTTCCATTCAACGTTCGAGGAGGACCCTATCGACTTGAATTCCACCTCGGGATCGCGCGCTCCTCAGAGGACCGCGCGCTGTCGGCCTATCGTATGACGTGTATGAGCTTGGCGCGCGTCGGCGAGGCCGTAACGCGCGGTGTCCCGATTTATGGAGTATGAGATCGCCGGTAGATCGCCGAAGCTAATCGACGGAGAACGGCGTCCGGAGAGTTCGTGCTCGCTCGAGCCGCGCCATGGCGAGCCTCGCGAGAAGCTCGCTCGTCGCTACTTCTTCGGACAAGCGAGCGCCCCCGACACGTACATCGAAGCGACAAGGGGTGAGCGTTTCGCGGAAATCCAATGCCCTGATTGCACGGAGGAGATGATCGAGGTGGAGTGTGAGCTCCGCTCTGACGCGAAGCTGCTTGAATGCCATGATCTCGTTTCGCGAGCGCCGGACGCAGGTGTTGTACGCGCCGAGCACCGAGGCCGCGCAATCCTGGATCGCATCCAGCGCGCGGCGCATGACGAGCTCGCCATGAGATGCAGTCAATGCTTCGACGTTCTCGACGCCGATCGAGAGGACCACGAGATCGAGGCGACGCTCGCGAGCTAGACAAATGGAGCTGTCGAGTCGGGACAGCCAAAAAGATGGAAGGCCGGCCAACGGCGAGGCGAGGGAACCAGGTTCGGCCTCTTCTTGTACGGCGAGCGCGGTGACCCTCGAAATGTTCGCGAGCAAGCGCTTCGAAGCCGGAGTCTCTCGTAGCGTGGAGCTCGCGCCCGGGATTCGTTCGTACTTTCCTTTCTTCTTCTCCATCGAACCTCTCGAAAGCAACGCATATGCCGCCATTGGGCGCGCCGTTTTCGCGAGACGGATTCGAGCGCTGGGTAATCGGTGCTGCGCCGAGCCATCGAAGCGCGTGAAACTGCTGCTGGCTCGCGACCTCACCGCGACAGCCCTCTTTCTCGGATCAAGACCGCCATGCTCGGACATCCCACTTCGATGCAGTCGTTCGCTCGGGAACCGTCGCGTGGGAATTTTCCGAATCGAGCAAACGTGCTCTGCACGCTTTGCGCAGCGGTTTTCGTCGCAGCGTGCTCCGGCTCCACGTCGGCAACGCCGAACGGTGCGGACGGCGCGAACGGAGATGGCAGCGCGGGCTCGGGCAGCAACGGCTCGTCCACGAGTGACGGCGGCGCGACAGGACCAAGTGGCTCGACGGCGGCCGATGGCGGCGCTTCATGCACGACCTGCGCGCGCGACTGGTCGCGATACCCTGCGGTCGCGGAGCTCGACGGCGTGAACGAGCTCTGGGTCATGAGCGACGTGCATGGCGACTACCAGGCGCTCACGACTTTACTCTCGGGCGCTGGCGTAATCTCCGGCGTGCCGGCAACACCCGCGCAAGTCGCATGGAGTGCGGGGCACGCGGTGCTCGTCGTCGTCGGCGATGTCATCGACAAAGGACCGGACGCGCCCGACGCGATTCGCCTTCTGATCGCTCTACAGTCCGCCGCGGTCGCGGCGGGCGGGAACGTCGTCGTCACGATGGGCAATCACGAAGCGGAATTTCTCGCGGACCCCACGAACAGCAAAGCCGACGCGTCGGGTGGATTGGATCCGGAGCTCACGACGATCGGATACACACCCGCCGACACCGCCGCTGGCGACAACGACATCGGCAAATTCATACGTGATATGCCGGTTGCCGCGCGCGTCGACGATTGGTTCTTCGTGCACGCCGGAAAAACGGACGGCAAGAGCGTCGCGCAGCTCGCGACGGATTTGCAATCGGGTATCGACAGCGGCGGGTTCGGGGACACGGTGCTCTCGTCCTCCGACTCACTGCTCGAATACAAGCTGTCCTCCGGCAATTGGTGGGATGCGACGGGAAACGCGCAAACGTTGCTGACGCAATGGACGACGGCGCTCGGCGTGAAGCACCTCGTGATGGGTCATCAACCCGGCGCGGTCACGTTCGCGGACAGCTCGTCGCGCGCGCAAGACCAGATGATCCAAAAGTACGGCGCGCTGCTCTTTTTGATCGACACGGGAATGAGCAGCGGCGTCGACGACACCGGCGGTGCGTTGCTCCACGTGACGAACGCGGGCGAGGCGAGCGAAGCGTTCCAAGAAGTGATGCCGAACGGCACCGCGCATTCGCTCTGAACACGAAACGTCTCAGCGAAGACGTCGAAATCGGCGTGGCGTCATTTGCGCGTCCGCGACGTAGGTGCGCCGCGATCACGTGTCGCTCGTCACGCACCAGTATGCGCCGCGGCGGTCGCTAACGATCCCGTTGGACGCGACTCCGTCCACGTCACGTTCGCCGCAAAAAAAAATCTGAAGCGTCGCCGAGCGCCGCAGCGATCAACCAGCGATAAACGCGATCGCTCGAGAAAATAAGCCCCTTCGGTCATCGCGCGCGTTTGGTGCGTTGCTTGCTGGGCGTCGCGGCTCGTTCCGCCGCGATCATGATCCAAAAGCTCGTCGCCTTCGCCCTGCGATTGCCGGTTGTAGTGGGGATGGGGACGCTCGTCGTCGTCGTCGCCGGAGTCCTCTCCTACCTGACTCTCGACATCGAGGCCTATCCGAACCCCGTTCCGCCGCTCGTCGAAGTCATCACGCAACCCGACGGATGGAGTCCCGAAGAGGTCGAGCGCTACATCACGATCCCTCTCGAGATTGGTCTCGCAGGAATGCCGGGCCTCGATCACGTGCGCTCGCAGTCGCTCTTCGGGTTGTCGGACGTGAAGTGTTATTTCAAATGGGGAACCAGCTACGGCGATGCGCGACAGGAAGTGATCAATCGTCTCGGCTTCGTGGGTCTCCCCGGCGGAATCCAAGCACAGATCTCGCCATGGAATGCGATCGGCGAAGTCTTTCGTTACACCTTGAAAGGCAAGGGCTACACGCTCCGTGATTTCAAGACCGCGGAGGATTGGATTCTCGAACGACAGTTCAAGCAGGTGCCGGGTGTCATCGACGTCGTCAGCTTCGGCGGCGAGACGAAGCAATTTCAAGTCGGCGCCGATCCCTTCCGGTTGCGTGGTCAAGCCGTGCCCCTGGGTCAACTCATCTCGTCGATCCAGAGCGCGAACACGAACGTCGGCGGGCAGCGCCTCGTCATCGGCGAACAGTCGTACAACGTTCGTGGCATCGGATTGCTGAAGACGACGCACGATATCGACGACGTCGTCGTGAGCGAGCACAACGGCACCCCGATTCGTGTCCGCGACGTCGCGTCTACCCGAGAAGGCGCGGCGCCGCGGCTCGGCATGGTCGGTCATGACGACGATCCCGACGTCGTGCAGGGCATCGTGCTCATGCGCTACGGTGGCGAGACGCCGTCGACTCTCGCGGGCGTGCACGATCGCATCGACCATATCCGCAAGTTCCATCTCTTGCCGCCGGGAATGGACATCGAGCCGTATTACGATCGCGGCGATCTCGTACGGCTGACCACGCATACGGTGCTCGAGAACGTGATCACGGGTATGGCGTTGGTCACGCTCGTTTTGCTGCTGTTTTTGGGGCACACGCGCGCGGCGCTCATCACGGCAATCAACATTCCACTCGCCCTTCTCGTTGCGTTCTCGGGCCTCGTCGTCACCGGAACCTCGGCGAATCTCATTTCGATCGGCGCCGTCGACTTCGGCATCGTCGTCGACTCCACCGTCATCATGATGGAGAACATTTTCCGGCACCTCGGCTCGCACGGAAAGGGAACGATGGGTGAGCGTATTCTCGACGGCGCGCGCGAGGTGGCATCGCCGATGACGTTTTCTACGGTGATCATCGGCGTCGCATTCCTGCCGCTTTTCACGATGACCGGGGTTTCGGGCGTGATCTTCGCACCGATGGCGCGTACGTACGCGTTCGCAATTGGCGGCGCGATCGTTCTCGCGCTCACCCTGACGCCGGTGCTTTCGTCGCGATTCATTCCGGCGCAGGAAGAGGAACGAGAGAGTCGGTTGATGCGACTCGTGCATCGCGCATACGAGCCTCTCTTCGCTGTGGCGTCCAAGCGTCCGAAGATCGCGGTGTTGATCTCGCTACCCATGGTGCTCGTGGGCCTCTTCGC